>JAYUKV010000133.1:0-8046 GCA_043764135.1 bacterium
AAGGAGCTTAGAAGGCACAAACAGAAGAAACATAACTTATTCTGGAATTTAGTAGCTGGTATTGTTAATTTGAAGCTGAGGAATTAGGAAAGAGGTCTAATACTAAAAAGTTGTTAAACATATATTCATTAATGAACTACCAACAAGCAATTACAACATCTAAACCTCAATTCATTCAACTAATTCGTTCCATGAACGAAGAGAATTTAAACCAGCTTAGAATTGATTTTGAATCTCAATTTAAAGTTTATCAAAGAGCAGATTACGAAATTAAATACTCTGGTGATTGTAATTTATACAAAGGTGTATTAATATCAAAACTGTTGGATCTGTATAACCTTATCCTTAACCCATAACAAATAATTAATTATTTAATCACCAAAATCTAATGATTAAATAAATAAGCCTAGGCAATCTTTGCATATTATTAAAGGCTTTTACGATAGGTTTATTGGGACTTATTTGTTTTGACAAAGCAACTTAATTGTGCTAATTAATATAATTAGCAATTTTTTTTGCTTTATTGCTTTTTAATTTAGAAAAAGAGGATTCTTACCATGGCTGATTTTTTTCCAGGCAGGTTGATGAATTTGGCTCAAATCGATGGTCGTCAGGTAACATTTTATCGAGAATATTACCCAAATTACGAATCTCGTTTGGAAGCAGCTTCCACCCCATCAAAGCACGTTGATGAACGTGCGTTCATCTGGCTTTTTGAAGGGGACCAAAGGCAGCAATTATGCCAAGATGTTCATCAGCCGATCTCTTTTGAAAATTTACCTGATCCTGTAGGTCAAATTTGGGTTAGTCCAAGAGGCGCTAATGGTAATCGAGCAGTTGGGCCTTCATTCTACTTAAGTTATTTCAAAGTTAATCCACAGTTCGAAAATTACTGTATTCAAGGATTATTTGCAGCTTATGCTCGCGCCAAAGAATATACCGACCTTGGATGCTTACGAATCAATTCAAATATTGAGACTGTTTTTGAGTTTGCAACAAACCGCCAATTCAAAACATTCGATCGAGATGAATTGGTTGGAAATTTTGACCAATTTCAAATCAATAGACTATCCGAAATTTTGGTCATGATTTAAATCAATCAAACTCCTTATGATAACTATCATAAGGAGTGTATTTTTAATAAAAATTTGGCGCCAACAATTAAGCTGGCACCAATTAAAGCAAGTGTTAAGCTGGATCGAAACTAACGAAATAGCCACGGTTGCGAATTAGGAATATACCCAACGCAACTTCAGAATCGCTCAATTCAAAGATTTCAATACTAACTTGGATAGCTTGATTACGCATGTTAGCAAGAAGTTTTGCATTGAATTTATCCCATGTTTTAAAACCAAATTTAGTCTTAGAATCAGGTTGCTGAGACGCAATGTTAAAAACATTAATAATCGCATCGTTGATCAATGTAAAAGCTGCCTGACATTTAGACTGTGTAACATTGGCAGTTAGGTCTAAAGAGTTTATTCTTGCAGTTAAATATTTCAATTGATCGTCAATAGATTTTCGATATAAATCGATTTCAGTATTGTCAGAATTTTTCCTTCCATCAACCAAACTAAGTAGGTCACCGCGGATCAATTCGACTAAGGCATCAGAAAAACTTAAACTGTTCATGATTATTTACCTCAATAACTTTTAGAAGTTACCATAATTTTATACCAAAGTCAATTAACCCTTGCCTACAATTACAAAAAAGTTAATAATATAAATATTCTATGTTAAATAACATAACACAAATATTATCAAAATCATTTTTTAAAACATTATCCAAGACTCAAAAAATATTAATTATATCATTAATATTAATCACTTTATTACTATCAGGTGCAACATTCTATATCTTAAATATTCAAAAAGAGCCATTACCGGTAATAACTCAAGACTATTGCTCTACAGAGCCAAAACTCAATTTAAATAATACAGATAATCCATACCTTACAAAAATCAACTATTATCAAAACATCTGTAATTCAAAGGCATTTGATAAAATGATGATTTTTACCTTTATGCCTCAATCTGATGAAGCAAGAACCGCAGAAATCAAAAACTTAGGTGAAAAATTAATAACATTTGAGCAAAACGGACTTAAACCAATTATAGTTATAGAGCCCAATAGTGAAGAAGGTTTGCTTAATTTTTATGATTTTGAAAATGGTCTTTTTGATTCTAGTTTAAGGAAGTTTTTAAAAGGAATATTAGATTATGGTGTAAACGAATCTATGATGGGAAGAATTATTCCTTTTCCAGAGCCTAATATCCCTGCATGGAATAGGAATGGTTCTACACCTGCAAGCTTCGGGACAAACTTTAATAAAACAATTCAAATAATCCGAGAATTCTACCCTAACATCAAAGGAACAATACTACTAAATACCAAATCTTATGCAACAGATGATCTAAGATGGGCAAATGGTAAATTAGTCTCTTTAAAACCATATTTAACAAATATAGACCCTGGTCTAGTAGAATCAATTGGCTTACAAGGATTCCCATGGCAAAGCCCTAGTAACCAAGTACTATTCGAAGAAAAAGATGCCAAAGTCTTTTTACCAATAAAATTAATAGAAGAAATGAGTGAAATAACTAATAACAAATCATTACTACTTAATACAGGTTCATTTGCAACCAGATATTCTAACAATCCCGACCAAACAATAAACATACCTCCTTTCAAAAGAAGACAAGTACTTGACTCAATACTTTACGAATCCAAAGAATTACAATCCAAAGGATATTCTGTAAACATTAATATTTTCTCCGAAAACAAAACTAAAACGGAAGAAAATGTTGATTGGTCCTACTCAACTCCTGATCAACAAGCAATCTTAAAAGAATTTATTGCAAGGGCAAATGTTTTAAATATAGAATTATCTGTATTTGATAAATAAAGATAAAATACCTACTTCATATAAGACTAATTAAAAAGTTTATTAGGTATTATTGATTAAAAATAATCTTTAAAGTATAATTAAGAAATTAAACAAGTCATTAATCACAACAAATCATTATTTATGAATCCTAACCAATTAAGAAATGAAAACCATAACCCTCCAAGAAGAAGATCTGAAAATATCAATTCAAGAGATAACAATAAACTTAATCAATTTCAGAATAGTCTAGCGGATCAAATATCTTCAATAGAAGGACAATTAGCTGAACTGGGATTACCAGATTTAGATTCATATAATATAAAGATCTATCACTTGATAAAACAAATGAATTATTACAAGACATTGATCAAAGAGTAATCAACCTAGTTAGATCATATATTATTCTTACACATAACCAAGAAAAAATAAATAATTATCTTGCAGATGAGCCAAACCGAGTCGAGCCAAGAAAAAGCTGGTTTGGAACTATTGTTAATTTTATTCAAAGAAAAGGAACAGAATCTAAAAATCAACATATTTTAGATCAATTAGTTTCTCATGCCAGAACAGATTTGATTCGCTCTTACTCTATTTCTGAAAAAGCAGCTCAAGTAGCAACTCATAGTAGTGTTATCCAAGCAGCTACTCAATTCGCTCAATCAAGAATTGATCAAGGAGTAAAACCCCTTACAGAAGAACAAAAACAGGCTTCTGTCCTTAACAACCTCCCACCACAAGAAGCATATACTCTTCAACAACAATTAGATCAATTAAAAACAGAAAACGATCTGCTTAAAGCTCGATTAGAAAGTTTAACAAATAGTAATTTGGAAAGTCAAAAAACAAAACCAGAAACTTCACCAGCATCAGCAGATCCAATTCAAACACCACAAGAACAAATAAACCCACAATCACCAACTCCACTCCAACCAATTAACGAAACAACAAACGGCCCTCAACCAATCCCTAACCCAAGTGTAGTAACAAACACCGAATCAGCGCTTAATCCTATCGATCAACCTTTCAATACTCAACTACAAAATAAGCTTTTATCTATAGAGAAAAAAGTAAAAAATACTTTTGAAATAGCTGGCATGCACAATAGAGATTCTCAATTATTATTAGCATTTCAAGACTATCAAAGTCTCAAATCACAATTTGCAGAAGAATTAATCAACCCAGATTCTGGGTTAATAGCTAGGTATAATAAATTACCAGAAGGAGAATTTAAAAACACAATTAGAGATCAAATATCCGCTAAAATTGCAATAATAAAAGACTTAACTGCTAAACAAGAAGCTCTTAGCCAATTTGAATTTAAATTTAGCTCGCAAGAATACACTCAATATCAAGCATTGAAACAAGCTTACACTACGAAACAAGATCAATATCCTACTGATTCTGAAGGAAAAAATTCCTTAGTTAAGAAATCAACAGGATATATCAATACAGAAGAGGCTATAAAAGAAATTGAAAAACAGTTTACTGCACAACAATCAAGAGAAGCAGCTAAGACTGCTCAACCACAAACTAAAGTAGTGTCAAAGCCAGAAGCTCCGAAAATCAAAACAACTCCACAAACGGACGAAACAGTTTTAGCAGAACAAAATCCTGCCACTTATCCCAATCTTATTATTGATGGTAATTCAGACCAACAGCTTGAGATTAATTTTAACTTATCAAACGATACATCTGAATCGCCTGCTCCAGATATCACCACATCTCTTGATAATAATTCTGAAATATTAATTGAAAATGTAGAAACACCAGTAGGTCCTTTACTACCTATCCCAACTAGCCGCCCTGCTCCAGCAAAGCCAGTACCAAAATCTAATCTAACGTCAGAAGCTCCAAAGCCTAATATTGAAGGACCTAAAAAAAGATCAAATGCCTCTAGAATTATTATTGATTTAGCAGAAAGTATAATTGGACAAACATTAATAGCAAAAGGAGGAGGAGGGCTTACATTCAATGAACTAACAAAAAAATTTGAAACACAGAATAAGGACCAAAAACTTCTAGCTCTTATAGAGGAAATAAATACTCAACTTAAATCAGTTAATAATAATGAATTATTTGATGACTCTCAATTTAAAACGATAATTAAATTAATTAATAATTATCCTAAAAATCAGGGTAGTACTGAGTACGGGTATAATTATACATCATTCCTAATGAATGAAGAAGAAAATTCTATTACTTTTGAAATAAAGCCTACAAAAGCTAATAGTACATCTACAGATGAATACCCTGCCAAAACAATAACATTAGATAATTTAGATGTAGATAAAATTCAAGCAATAAAAGATTTGATAAATACAGATCCAAAAAATAACCAAATCAAATACTTGTTAAATAAATTACTTTTTGTGTATGTCTCAAAAAAAGATGAAACAACGGTCCAAAGAGAAGCACTTATATCAACACTTAACGAAGTAGGAACCATTCTATCAAAATCCAACTACAACATACAAAATTGTATTTTAAATGATAAAGGTGAAATAGTTATTTCATATACTGAACAATTATCAGCAGTTGATAAACCAACAAATGAAAATTTAATTTTAAACCCAGAAACAATTCAATTAACCGGTCTTAATCCAGGGCTCCTCTTAGCTAAAATTCAACAAATAGATAAAACACTAAAATCAAACAGACCTATCAAAAACGTTAAATTATCATATGAATATGAAAATGATGTTTTAACACAATTAGATCTTGAATTTACTCTAAAGAAAACATTTTATCCCAAAGTTACTCAAAAACTAAGACTAAATAATACTTTAGTAGATCCTGAGCTATTTGAAAATATTGTAAATTTCGATAAAACATTTAGATCTCTCTTCACAGAAGAAGATATGAAATCATTGATATATAGAATGATTGAAAAAGAAGCACCTGAATTAATATCCCATACATATATACCATCAGATAAAAGCCCATTTTATCAAGATTCAGTTGAAAGAAAAACATTTATGGATGAGCAATTAAAGATTTTTGATGGTATACAACTGTTTAGCGACGGATTAGATTATATCTCTACCCCAGAGTTTGATATGAGTAATGGAACAACTCCTAATAATTTTACAAGACAGGAGTTACAGGCTAATAATGAGAAAATAAGAGAAGTTTACAAGCAAGCACTTCAAGATCCAGATCTATCAAGTAAAGTTTTAGAATTCGCCAAATTATTAAAACCATCTAATATTGATCCCGATGGTTCTAAAGCCAAAGTAATGGCAGATTCAATTAAACAATATATCGCTCACAATGTTATTCAAGAATTAGTCATAAGCTTTAAGGAAAAAGGATTTGCTGAACCATTCATTGACCCAGAAAGTAACATCATTCTTGATCTTCAAAGCATGGATAGACCAAACTTTATTCAAGACTATATACTCCCCATTATAAAAGATCAATTAGTAATAAGATATCCAGAATACTCTAGTATTTATGAGTTTGAAGATAGCTCATTAGCTAAATTAGAGAACACTAATATAACTCTAAATGACAAACAGCAAAAGTTCCCAGATATACTCAATAGATTATCTTCTTTAGCTCAAAAAGGACTTACTTCAGCTCAAGCAGATTTTATAAAAGAATTGTTATATAAAACTGAAAGTGCAGCGAGAAAAGATGAGTATATAGACCAACTTGATAATATCCTATCGAAGCTCTGGAAAAAAAATGAAGATAAATTAATTGAATTAGGAATAGTTTAAATTAACAAAAAATATCCCCTCAATTACAAATGTAATTGAGGGGTTCGAAGTTGTCTCAGGTCTTATTAGACACTCAGGTCAACTTCTCCGGACTGCTCTTCGACTGGGATCTCGGGGATAGCTTGTTGGCTATCGCTGACCTCTTCAGAATCAGTGCCATCAATATCAGTTTCAGAATCTTCGCTATCACTGCTTTCAAGCAGGTTGGTAGCGTTAACGCCGATGCTAGTAAACAACGCCACCAGCTTGCCGATACTGTTCCCAAAGAAAGGCTTATCACCTTCCATAATTTTGGTACGTCCGGTTTTGCCGTAAAATACGACTTCACCGTCACGGAGGTAAGCAGTGATTGTTAGCCGTCGTGTCCCAACAAGGATGTTGGTAATTACAGCAGTCAGACTGTAAGTATGTCCTTGACTGTTAGATCGTCGAACAGTACGTACTTCAATCACCTTTGTCAAGGAGACATCATCATGTGCGTTGACAAAATCAACAACCTTACTCAAGACCGAAACTGAATTTCGCATAGCAAATGCCATGTCGTCAATTTTGGGAACGGCTTGGAAAGTCATTTCGATATGTTTAAACGAAGGCAAAGAATCTTCACCATTTTCAAACACAATTTGGTCTTCGTAAAGTCCAACAGCAGAATCAGCAGTTTGAATCTGAGTTGTTTTCGTGGTTTTAGCAGTGGCTTGAATTGCTTTTGCAACCCAAGCAGCGCTACGAACGTACTTTGAATAGATCTTGAGAGAGTCAGTGACCCCCCCTTCAATCTCTTCTTTAGCTTGCTCCCAAGTCATTTTTTTGTCTTGAGGTTTGTTGAATGTGTTGGCTGATGCGTTTGTGTTGCAGTACCACATTTGGTCTCCAACTTTAAAAAGCAAGGTGCTTTGAATTTTTGACTTATTGCCTTTAGAGGCGACAATCGAAACAGTCAGCTGTGACACAGCGGGCATAAATGGGAACTGTAGTTCCTCAATATGCTTCAGTGTCAAAAAAAGCATGTCTGTGTACTGATTGCTTTCAGCAGGGACATATCCCTGTAAAATCACCTCTGAAATCCCTCGGATCGAGCTTGCCGCTTCGATCTTCTCAAGTACTGCACTTCCCTCTTCAGTAAGAGGCAATGCTTTGCTTAAGGTGTTAACATGAGGTAATCTTTGGCGTGGGAATTTTTGATTCGACATGATTCAGTCCTCTATGGTTGAACGTTTTCCTAATTTAAACATACCATAAAAAACAAGCATTGTCAAGTCTATTTCGTAGCTTTAATTTTACTAAATTAAACACTATTTTTTTAACTTTGTATTATTATGGACTGAGCAATTTTTATTGATAGGACTTCCGCAAAACCCAATTTCGATTAAACACTCTAATTAGCCCTCACCTTTGGTGAGAGCCTCTTTTCTTGCTGCTCATTGTTAGTAATTATC
>JAYUKV010000134.1:0-8043 GCA_043764135.1 bacterium
ACCACAAAGACCATTCGGTCTTTGTGCAACAGAGAAGAGGTTTGTTTAGGTATTTTGGGACAAAGAAAGCTGTCCCGTGTTTAGTGGGACAGCTCTGCCTTTTATCAGGTTTTTATTTAGTAATATGAACAACTGTTCCTTCATTAACTCTATTAAACAAGTCAGCTACATCCGAATAAGACATATTTACACATCCTTTTGATCCGCTTGCTTTTCTGTGTTGAATTTTTCCGAACTCCCAAGATTGTCTCCAAGATGCATTATGAAAAGCATAATCATCTCCAATAAATGGAATCCAGTAACTTACTCTGGCAGTAATATTACCTTGTCCATCTTGTAGTTTTACGCCATCATTAGTTTTTAATAATTTGTACTTAATTGCGTATGTTCCAGTTGGGGTAGGAGTTGAATCTTTACCAGTTAAGATTTGGTATGAAGTTACAAAATTTTTATTTTTAAATAATGATAGTCTTTGTTTTGCTAGATCAACCCATAGAATTTGTCCATCTTCAGAAGTTGTAACTGAATCTAGTTTTGGGTCCCATTGTGTATTTAGAATAGGTGTTCTAGGGTGTTTTACTAATCCATTCCAGCTAATTGAATATGCGCTTGTGGCTAAAATTGTTATTGCTAGAACTGCAACTAAAATTTTACCGATAGTATTTTTTAACATAGTGTAATAAGATAACTTAATTATCCTAAATTTACATTATTTTTTGATTTTTGTCTATAATTTATAAAATCAGTCTAAAAATATAAATTTCCACCCTAATATTTTTAGGGTGGATGTTGAAAGAGTGGTTAGGGATTGAAAGTTTGTTAAGTTTCTTTGGAATTGAGAACTATCATTCTCAATGATGCATAGTTAAAACCACCAGTTAACAATAAACCAGTAATCAATGCAGCAAGAGCATCAATGGTAAAAGCAAAACAACCATTGAGAAAGAGACGCCACGCACCAAAGTTTTGATTATAAAACTCTACTTGCTCACCATTGGCATTAGTATGGGTTGTAATAGGTTGTACATTGTTAGATACAATTTGCCAAGAAAGCAAAATGTACAAAATCCAAGACACGCTTGTACTTGCTAAAAATATTAATGAATTTCCAGCTATAAATCGAATTAAAAACTTCTTATTTTGCTCATCCATTTGTTTTGCCTCAGCTTCAGGAATTTTTATTTGACTTTACGGTTAGACGTATAGAATTTATTTGTATCATGATCGCATCAATTTGTCAATTGACATATCAAATTTTAACAACTAAAATATATACATGGAAACAAAATTACTTATTGTAATAATTTCTAGTTTTATCTTTGTTGTGGTAGGTGGTATCTATTTATACTTTATTCTAAATGCGAATATGTTAAAAAAAGATAACTTAGAAGATAGAGCTCAATTAAAACGATAGATTAGTAAAAAAATATTACCCAATTATAACTTATAATTGGGTAATCAAATTTTAATGAATCATCCTAGGTAGGCGTGGATCATTTCAGATGGTATCGGGGTAACAGATACTGCGTGCCTTTTCAAACTAACACTCAAATTATCTACAGAACTTTCTGAGTCCCTAAAGTATATGTTTGGTTGAAATTTTGTAATAGGTGTTGTACCACAAAGTGAGTAACTTTTAGCATTCAAACCCAAAAAGTTAGCAGTATTTTCTGTAAATACTGTGATTGCTTTTTGTTCGTTTAACGACTTGACAGTGCTCTGTAAAATAGAGCTGTAAAAAAGAGAGATTTTTTCTGACAAGCTGGCTAACGATTCAAAGCTTAATCTAAATCCTTTTTCATGCAATAGTTCTCCAAAAGTTAAAAAATTTAAGAAGAACATCGACGTTCTAACGCTTAATGGAGTGTCCACAACTTGATTATAGTCTTGATAAGCTATTGACTTGATTATTTCTTTGGCCTTTCTTTTATCAGTCCAGATGTATCCTTCAGTACCGTCACCTCCAGCCAAAACCTGATTTTGGGTGAATGTTGCGATATTATCTATAAGTTTAGAACCAACACTGGAAACAAGATTTTTTGGTGCAGATTTTGATCCTCCGATATCATTGGCAATCCCCCAGAGTAAAATTTGAGAATCATCAATAGAATAAGAATTGCAAATTGCTTCACATACTTGTTCAATTCTAATGATTGATGCAAATTCTTCTTTGTTAATTGGACCTTTTGGGTGGCAAAGATGTAGAGTTTGATAAAGTAAATCTATAATACTTGCAAAAGGAGTATAGAATGCCTCACCGTTTACAAAACACCAATCATGACCATCTTCTGTTGTAAGAATATTTCCACTTGTAAGGATAAATATATCACTAGTAACTTTATTTGAATTTTTTTCCGTGCATACAGAATTAAGAAGTGTAACCCATCTCAAAGTTGGTTTAATACCAAGATTTAATAAGCTATAACTGCTAATTGCAATAACCGGAGTAATGGTTTCTTCAACAAGTTGTTTACCATTGGTATTCAAAGGTATTTTACCGCAATAATCATATTTATTGTCGATAAATTGTAATCCATAGCGTTGGGTGAATTGATTGAGACTAAGATATTCTTTTGTTGCTGGATTAATAAATCCAAGACCAAAAAAGTTAGTCAACGCAATCATATCAAATAATGAAGGCCACTTGGAAATATTGCTATTTGGCCGAAGATTAGAACTGTTATTAAAGCTTTCAATGAGAGTTGAGCTAAAACTGTGATCAAAGGAAATATCATTTTTCATTGGTCTAGTTTACAAAACTATAAGATACTAATCAGTTACTATCATAGAAATAACTATTTGTAAAGCATTTTTACTTAATATTTTTGTAAGCGAATAGAATATTATTAAAATTATACTAAATACTTGTAATTATGTATAATTATATACACTGTTATATCTGATATACCTTCAATTATAGTAATGCTTAGCAAAATAACTATTTGACACGACCTTAAATTTAAGCTATTATTATCATCCAGCACAATACATTATTAATCACCTCATATATACTAGACTATATGAGGTGATTAATAATGGGAAGGTAAAAAATGTATAATATTTTAATTTATTTAATCTAATAATCCGCGTTGATTTTCTCTATCAAGATCGCGTTTTTTTATTGTTTGTCGTTTGTCACCATGGGTCTTACCTTTCGCTATTGCAATATCAGATTTTATATACCTACCCTGTGTTTTAAAATTAAGAAGTACAACAGTAATTCCTTTCTCTTTTTTATACTCTCTAATTTTCTTGATCTCGAGAGGATTTAGAAGAAGGGGAATTGTTTCTTTATTCATTGAACCTCCCATTCCTATAGCTTCATACCTGTTGTTTTGATAAACAACAAAAGAATTTTCAGGAGTGATTTTCTTACTCCTGATTAATTTAACCAAGTTACCAGATTGAATACTCAGCCCCGCTTGGAACTTCTCTAAGATCTTGTATTCGAATTCTGCTTTTTTGTTCTTGGAAATTATCATTACAATAAACTCTAATTATATTACAATGAATAGTCAAAAATGAATCTATTCTGAAAGCTTTGTATATTGAAATTAGTGCATTAAGTTAAATATATAGAATTTCACTTAATAATTTATGAATTTCGTAAATTCAATTATTAATGTATAATTATAATATATTATGGCTCAAACAAATAGAATATGGTTCAAAAAAGCATTTAACATCAAAAAATCAATCCTACCCCAAATAGGCTGGAGATTGTCTTTGGTTACAATATATTTTGTAATTATTACATATCTAAATGGCAAACTATATAATCTTGATATACCTATTTTATCGTCTTTGGTACCAAATGTTATTCTTGGATTATTGCTTGTGTTTAGAACAAATACAGCTTATGAAAGGTTTTGGGAAGGGCGTAAATTATGGGGAGATATCAATAATTATGTTAGAAGTATTGTAATGATGATCAATACTTTGAATATTGAAAAAAAAGATAAGATCAAATTAGTAGATAGGTTAGTTAATTTCGTATTCCTTACAAAAGATAAGCTTAGAGATGAAGTTCAAACTGATTTACTGATTGAAGAACAAAAAACAAAAATTCACCCTAATCTCTGGGAGCTTAATTTATTAAATCAAGAACTAGATCTAATACATGATAAATCTTTAATGAAAGTTGAAATATATATGTTGTTTAATCAAAAGATCAATATTCTTACCAATGCATTAGGAGGAT
Source organism: bacterium (assembly GCA_043764135.1). Classification (GTDB taxonomy): domain Bacteria; phylum Patescibacteriota; class JACMRA01; order JACMRA01; family JACMRA01; genus JAYUKV01. The sequence continues at coordinate 4,202 of JAYUKV010000134.1, forward strand.
GTGAGAGAATAATGTCTACACCTATTCCATTAGGTTATTCAATTCATATCAAACAATTAATATTATTATATTGTTTTACTCTTCCTTTTCAATTTGTTGGTCAGATCGGTTGGTTTACACCAGTAGTTTGTTTTTTAATTGCATTTGCTTTAATGGGAATTGAACAAATAGGATTGGAAATAGAAAATCCATTTGGTAAGGATACTTACGATATAGAGCTAGATAAAATATGTGTAAATATAAAAAATAACGCATATGATCTTTTGATTTAATAGTTTATTTTTTTCTGTTTTTTAGATATAATTATAAAAAAAATAAAGACTGAAATAAAAATATTTCAGTCTTTAATTACACACAATAGTTTCTAATGAAAGATCATGAGGCGGTGACTAATTTTAGATAGATTGGGTTGGATATTGTTGAAACAATATCGATTTTAGTGAGCAAAAATTTTGCTTGGTAGTTTACGAATTGTTTTATGGGTTGTTCGCTCATCAAGAAATTGCTTAATTAATTTGCGATTTCTTAGCCAGCAAAAAGTTGTCTCTTTGACTACATTACCTATTTCATCAAATTGACATTCCTTGTACTGATCATGCCTCTCATGTTCGTAAAGTTTTATTTCATAAGATCGCAATATTTTTTCAACTAGCAACCCTTTGTATCTATATGATTCATCAAATGATATATCAATTTCTTGATAAACAAACCTTGATTTGGAAAGTATAACCAAATTAAGTTCTTCAAACATTGCTCTTTTGCATGCTTGAAGTGACGCTATAGCGGGACTGCATTTTTCTGTAAAGTAATCTATTGATTTAACTTTTTCGCTAACCCATGCATGTGGTCTTCTGTGCGTGCGTTGTCGTTGGGGGTAAAATTGTTTATCTTCAACAAGAACTTGTCCCATACAATTAACATTGATTTTTACAACATTAATTACACGTAAAATTCGACCTTCAGGTGTTTGATAAAGCAGGGTTTCACCGCACTCAATTTCTTTCCATAGATCGCTCAAACCGTCGATTGACCAAGTGCTAATGGGCACTTCTTTAGATTGTAGTAATGCAAGAAGTTCTTCTTTAGAATGAGGAAGAAGCAACTTATGCATCAATGGGCATCTAACATCCATATTCCTCTCATTTAATAAGTTTGTATATCACAGAATAGCACAGTTATTAATGATTGTCAACCTTATTTAAGAACCTGTTTAATTAATCCTCCATAGCTACCATCAAACAACAAAAACTGGAACTATTGCTTTATTGCGATAGCCACTTTTTGTGATTGATTGGTGCTATAAATGATTAATTAAACAGGTTCTAAGGTGCTGGTTTGTAGGCTTAAACTTGAGCTTTTTTATCATTTCTTGATAATTGTAAATATATCTTTTCCAAAGATAAATAACATAAAACCAAGTAATACAAAGTAGGTTGAAGATACTAAGTAAGGTTCTACTTTCTTAATGTTAGATCCGAATACTTTTTCTAAAATAACTAATACAATTCTTCCACCGTCAAGCGCTGGAATTGGGAGTATATTAAATACTGCAAGTGATATCGAAATTAAAGCCATAATCCACAATATACCAGCAAATCCAAAATCATTAAAAATACTATTACTAATATAGCTGATCATTACAGGAGAAGCAGTTCCATCTATTGCTTTTTGATAACGCGGAGAAAATAGGTTAGAGAAGAAGTCAAATGTAGAAGTTACAGTAAGCTTGGTGTAATAAACTGTATGATCCCATGCATCCTTAAATGATTCAACAAATGAATTAGACTTATAAATAGCGCTATTAGTTAATGACATTCCAATAACTGTTCTGTTATCGATAAGTGCTGGTTTTAAAACAGCTGATTTTTGAATTTTACCATCTAGATAAGTTATTAAAAATTCTTTTTCAGGGGTTGCCTTAATTAACTGTTGAAGTTTAGAATTGGTTAATTCTTTAGCTGGAATCGAATCAAATTCTAGTAGTATGTTATTTGATTTTATACCAGCATTGTTAGAAGGTGTTGTATATTCTTTGGATTCAGGGATGATTAGCACTCTTTTATCTGGGTCAAACTTTGATCCATCAGGATTGGTTATAGTCTTATTATTAGTTAAATAACTAAAGTCTAAAACTCCACTTTCAAATGTTGATCTAGCGCTTAAACCAACAGTATTAAGGGCGATAAAAATTATTAGAAGTGCACCTAACAAATTAAAAGTTACGCCCCCTACCAAAATTAGAATTTTTTGAATCAAATTACGAGTGAAAAATAATGTATTTAGTTCAGATTTATTTTTTGAATTAAAATACGAATCGTATTCCAAACCTATAACTCCAGATAGAATATCATTCTTTGATTTGAATTCTGGTGTATTTATATAGTTTTTATCTTTGTAATTCTTTGAATATTCATCCCATGACTTGTCGTAGGGTAGATTGAATCTAGTGAGAATATCTTCAACATCATTCAACATTAGTACTTCTGATAAACGCTCTTGGATATATCCAGGTTTATCTTCTTGGTTAATGTTTTTTAAGTGATAATACTTTTCGGCAGAATCATTATCACCACTAATTCTTACAAAAGCACCTAATGGTATCCAATTAAGGGACCAGGTTAGACCCTTCCATCTTTTACCTACAGCTTTAGGCGGAACTCCTATTCCAAATTCAGGAACTTTTACTTTAAACAATCTTGCGAATATAAAATGACCAAACTCATGAATCGTAACCAAAGGAATCATCACAACAAGAAACCACATAACATAAGTTAAGAATGTTGTAATTGAATTAATAATATACATATATACTAATAAAAATAATCCCTTAATTATAGCTTGTCAATAGCGCGGTGCAGGAGAATTAATTTTATTTTTATCGTATTTTAAATTACTGATGATTTAATAATATTAATTAAATTTAAAAATATACCCACACAATTTGTGCGGGTATTTAAATTTGATTTTAAATATCGAGGCTAAGAATTTTTGAGCAATTCAAATTCTTCTGGATATTGTTCTATCAATTGGTTAATTTTTGCAAGGTCCGAAATTGAGTAATCAGTATTTTGCATTAATGTTAGTATTTCATTATACATTGATTGATATCTTGGACTATTTAATTTTGCTTTTTCGACTTTTAAGTTTGCGTTTTTTAGTGAAATTATAAAATTATTATTGGAGTTTTGGTTAGCATTAAATGGAGTGACACTATTATTACTTGCCAATGGTGGATTGAAATGTACAAATACTACAAGCAAAGCAGTAAATAAAAGCGCAGTTAGAAACGATTTAAATTTTTCCATGATAAGTTGGGGGCTAAGTTATAACTTTAATATAACCACAGATAACCTCCTTTGTCAAATATAATCTATATAAAGTGGGTATACTAAAAAAATAGTTTCTTGACATAATAAGCCTCATTTTTAAGAGTGTTTGTATAAATTCACTATGCGTAAACTAAAAACAAAGATATTCTTAGATTCGGCAAACCCTGAAGATACAAAAGAAGCGTTAAAGATTCTGGGATATCTCGATGGTCAGACAACCAATCCTTCCTTATTCGCCAAGACATTAAAACATAAGTTAAATGAAAAAGAACTTTGGATAGAGTACTTAAATGCAGTTAAACAAATACGCAAACTTATACCTAAAGCAATGATTTCGGCTGAGATATACGCAGATAATTCTACAACATATCAACAAATGTTATCTCAAGCAGAGTTTATTCATTCTAGTGATAAAGACCTATATATAAAACTCCCAGCCAACAAAGTAGGAATAAAGGCACTGCATACATTGGTTGAAAAAAAGGTTAATGTTAACATGACCCTTGGCTTTGA
>JAYUKV010000135.1:0-8026 GCA_043764135.1 bacterium
TAACTTTGTCTTTGCAATTACACTTAATACAAAATATATCCTCATTAATATTCATGAGGATAATATTATTGATCTATTTGATTTAAGCAATGCCAAAATTCGATGTAATAAAAACAGCCAAAATCGGAGGTTTGTTTTTAATGATAGCGGATGATGCTTTTGATAGTGTAGTTTTTGAAGCTGAAGTTACCAAATTGTCTGAACTTTATGAATTTAAAGTTGAAAATTTGGACAAACTATTAGAAGAATTAAACTTAGTAGCAATCCAAAAATGATTCCCTTGCTAATCAACAAAAATAACTTCAGGCAAAAAAGTAACAATTTCTTTATTGCAATTAACTTTTTTGGTGATTTTACCATGCTTTTTGTTAATAGGAAAGAGGTCTAATGTTTGATATTGTCAGCAATAGTCCTGTTTTTATCACTGTGGAAATTTTTTAACCGTTAGTCTAATGTAAATTAGAAATAGCTCAATTATATAATCGAGCTATTTTTTTGGACAGACTCTAAACTTCTTACAAAAGATTACTCCCAATTAAACTATTTGATTAGTTGGGAGGTTTTTACTTGAATCTAAGTTTTTAATTAATCTTGTTTTTCAAAGTTATAAAAACTGCTTTTGCAATTAAATAAGTTATAATTAACAAAGTATTTTCAATTACTTTAGCCAGATTAAAGGCTTCTAATCCATGATGTAAATAGTTTACTAAAGTAACAAAAAGAAACAACCCTAGAAAATTGAGAATTTCAATCTTGATGCTTTCAGGTTTGCTAGTCATTTTATTATTTACACTCATCAAAAGTACGATATTTATATTTTATTGTATTAAAGTGATATGTCAAATAATAGTTTTAGATTTGAGAACAATAATAGAATTTAGGAGTTGAATTAATACCTGTATAATTGACTTGAAACCCAACTTCAGTATCTTGATTTGGCCTTAGGGTTTTATTCCATTGTGTATTAGGTATTAAAGTTATAGCCCAATCTTTATAGCTAAAATTATGATTCCATCCTGATTGATAGTTTTGACCTTGATGGAGGCCTATTTTGGCATTCCAATTGTAAATTGTCTTTTTGGAATTATTTTTGACTTTAAGTATTACTATCATCCCACTACTCCAATCAGTTACTTTAGTCATTTCAAATCTTATACCGTCTGTTACACATTCGGATTTATATGAGTTAGTAATATTTGCTTTATAATTTCTTTGTTCGGATGTTAAAGGTGGTTGGATAGTATTAATTGGATAATTTGTATGTTCATTTATTATTCTATTAAAACTTTGTATCTCATTTGGGGGTAGTAAGATTGCAACTACATTATCAAGCCATCTATCATTAATCAATTGTCTATTATGCCAATCATAATTATAGTTTAATAGATAACCACCAGGACCAAATGAATCATTAATTATAATTTGTTTACCCGTCTCGTATGCAATTGTTTGGTAGGATTTACAGTCAATTCCTGCCCTTAGTCCACATCGACCGTCACCATTAGGATCAAACTTTCTACCTACAAGGCCTGCATATTCAAAATTTCTCAAACCTTTACTGTATAATTCAAGATTATGGTTCCAAGCAGACACATCCATTATTAGTCTAGAATTAGGCAATATTGATTTTATTACATCGGTCCAAAGTTCCATACTTAACTATTTAATTAGTTGCTAGTTTACCAATAGTACCAACGAATCTGTCCCTTAAGTTTGGGGAGTTTTTTTTGACAAGTATTATCGTAATACCTATAATATACATATGACACAATCCATAATATTTAAAGTAAATTCTCATATTAAAGATTTACTAAATAAAAAAGCGAAAAAGGTAAATCTTACACTTTAAGAATATCTTAGACAAATAGTTGAACAAAATATCAAACCTAGGAAAAGCTCATTTCTTAAATTAAAAGGAATTCTAACTGATACTGAAATTGACTTGATGTTTGAAGGTATTGTAAAGGATAGAAAAAGCAGAAAAGACTAATTTTTCTATGTATATTTTAGATACAAATATCATATCCTATATGATGAAAGGATCAACATCAATTGAAAATAAGTTAAAAGTAATTGATTCTGATTTAGTTTACATCACTTCAATTACCGCATCAGAACTACTGTACGGGGCAAGAAAGAATAAGCTTAAGTCACACAGTTTATTACAAATTTACGCAGCTTTATTCGATCAATGCGAAATATTAGATTTCGATTTAGCAAGTGCAAATGAGTTTTCCAAAATAAAATCAGATCTTAAACTTAAAGGTAGTATTATAGAAGATGCAGACATTCAAATTGCAAGTATTGCAAAAGCTAATAATATGATTTTAGTTACCGATAATAATAATGAATTTAAACGTATAGATGGGATTATTATAGAGAATTGGTCAAAAGAATAACTAAGGAAAACAACAACACTCCCCCCCATAGTCATAAAGGGAGTCTATCTAACATCTATTTACAATTGCACTAAACTATTGATGGTATTCAGTTTGAAAAGTGTTAATGAGTTTTACTATATTACTGAAGAAGTTTTAGTGATTCAATTGAATCGGTTATTAGTATAAATTTTAAATTCATAGTTACACTGCAATTAGATTGTTGTTATGAGTTGACTTAAATTCTTCAATTATTATCTCTAATTTTTCTTTTGATGTAAGCTCCGTTTTTGAATCACTAGATTGGTCACCCTCATAGTTGTAATCTTCGATATAATTAGTAGAAGTTGTATTAGAGTTACTATTTATCAATCTTTCTAATTTATCGGTGCGGTGGTTGTTTCTTTGATCATAGGACGGTACAGGTATAGATGGATCAGGTGTTTCGTTATTGTATACAGTTGATAGTTTATTATTTAGAATAAAACACTTTCCATCGTCAATAACTGCAAAGTAGTTCTCATTTTCATAATTAAATGGTATAATTTCCTCGAAAGAAACCTCAAATAAACTATAGTCAAACCCTTGAATTATTCTTTTTCGGTTATTAGCATCAACTCCAATATCGTAACCATCAGGATTATTAATAATGTGTGTAATCCCCCCTCCTAAATATCTCTCACCTTTATGATTAACGAAATCTATCTTACCATCTTGGTCAGTTAGTATAAAATATGATCTAAGATTAGCTTTTGATACGAATTTTATGTCTGTATAGTCAGTGTCAGGGTAACCTGTTAATATCATACCTTCGCCGTCGACCATAAATATTGTATTTTCTTTGCTATTCTTACAAATATAATATGTATAGTTACCTTCCCAAGTCGGTACTTTGTCCCAATTGTCAAATTCTGGTGTACAAGAAAAATAATCAAATCTGTCAGAATCATATTGGCAGGATAATATTTTAAGCATACCATCAGGTGATTTTAATAATTTTAATGTGTCACTAATTATAATTTCGCTTTCGCCCATATCATATAAAGTGTAACCTTGAGAATATAATAAATTTTTATTTTTGTATGATATTACGTAAAATTTTGGATCGTCATTTAATCTTATGAAGCTATCATAATACTCTATGCTTACTTTATTATTGTCATTATAAATAATTCCTTTTTCACCTGCTTTATTTGTAAAAGTATTTAGCCCATCAACTGATTGAATTTCTTGCACATCTTCAAGCACCCTAATCCAGGACCGAACATCCCATTGATATGTATATACATCGCCTTCTTTTAAGTATAAAGATAAATCTTGGTTTCGAATGGATTGTTTCACATTTGGTTCTAATATTTCGAAATCACTATTTATTATGTTACCATCAGTTCCTGATTTTCTAGCGAAAAACAAATTGGAACCATGCTTTTCAAGTTTTTCATAAGTTTCACCAGAAATAGGACCAAAATCATCATATATCTGCCACAAACCATCTTGAAGATATGCTATCTTGAATACATCATCATAAGCACTATTTAATGCCACAACACTATCAAATGGTCCAAATATCTTATCATCTATATTAGAGTAATGAAAGTATGAATCTCCTTGGGGGTCTTTGTAAGTAATTGAATACTTGTTCACATTTGTTGAATTTCTATGATACTCTATCACTCTTTCGTTTGAAGGCGAATAAATCAATTGCTTATTTCCAACTTTTCCAATAAAAACAACACCCCCACCATTTAATATATATTCTCTAGGCCATTGAGTAAACTCAACATTAGTATTAGTTATTTCAAAATTTTCACCAACTCCTATATAGTATTTATTTTCCTTTTTTAATATTCCAGTTTGGGTAGTTTGACTATTAGTTATATAGTCCTCGCTAACTTCAGGATCAAAAGTGTGGATAGTGTCAAAATCGGTGTTCAATATTTTTATACTTTCATTATCTTCTATCAAAAAGTATTTTTGTTTCCCCATTTCCAATATTTCAATACTTTCGCAATTAACTTCTTTAATTTTTTTCTTAGATTTGTTGATTGATAGGAATGATTTATCACTGTTTAAAATAGTAATATGACCGAAATCAAATTTTAATACATAATTTTCAATCCTTCCATCTTCAAATCGTACAAAATAATCATCATTAATATTTACAATACAATTTTGCCCGTAATTATTAATTAAACCCTGGATGTTGATATTTTCAGAGTTTGAAAACATTGAGGATAGACTCAATTGACTTTTATCTAATAACTTACTTAAGTCTGGAATCCCCAGTAACAAACTGTTGTTATAAGATTTAGAATTTAAATATGTAACATACAGAAGCGCAAACAACGATTGAGGACATTCATTAAGTAACTCCACAAATGACAAATCTATCCCATCAATAGCCTTTCCTACTTGTTCTAAGTTGATAAGGTTGTCTTGATGTTCTTGGTTATTTGATCTTGAGCTAAGCAATGCCATTAGCGTCATTGTGTTGGCTAAGTTTTGGTTACTTGATAATGGTGTTATTGCGTGCCCTCTGCTTTCATAAGCAATTTTACCCTTTCGATCAATTGCACCGTCAATAAAATCGAAATACCTAGGATGTTGAACTGAGTCAAATGTTATATGAACTGGGTCTAATCTTAATACACCTTCCTTAACTTGCGTATTTCCAATTCTGATATTATTGGATGTTTGAATTAAGTCATTAATATAGGTTTGGTTTAATTGTAGATATTTCGGATCTCTACGAACTTCAATCGATCCCAATGAGTCACAACCTACATCCATTCTTCCATCATGATTTTCAACTAGTACTGAATCAAAATCGCTTGAATGTATTTGTCTATCCACTTCGTTTAAATTTGAAGAATTAATATTTGTGCTACTTACCTGTTTGAATTCCACTTCAAATCCAATTTTGGATTCTTTTAACATTTCGAGGTGTTCTCTACTTATTGGGTTGATTATTTTCCAGGCCAGACTGTTAAGTTTATCATCGGTTGTAGTTATAAGTTCTAACATCTGTTGGTGAGTCAAGTTACCTAACTGGTTATCTAATTGATCTTTAAAAATTTGTTGTTGTTTAAGAAATTCTGAATTTGGGTTTAGATTTTCCAGCTTCATATATAATATACCTATTGCCTGACGCTCTACATTGGCTTTTCTGAAATCTTCACTTATCATTCGGGTTAGTAGAGCGGTGCACTCATTTTCGGTCAAGTCCATATTTGCTAATTCAGATATCACCAACTCTTGAGAAAATGGCTCATCGTAATCACCAAACATTTTCAATAGCACATCTTTGATTGCGTCTAGATTGGGGTTATCTATATTTTTATCAATCTTGACTGCCATTACAATATTCCTAACAAAACATAGTTTGGTTGAGAATATATCTGAAACATTTGAATTGGATGTAGTAAACAATGACTCTATGGCTTGAAATGCTAAGTTGATAAATTCAGAGTCTAAAGTATACCCAGATTTAATTAATTTAGCTATTTTGGATACTAAATTGATATCAGGTTGCATTAATAAAGCGAAAAGTTTGGCATCTGGTAAAACAATCGATTGAGATTTGGAGTGAATAGAGCTGAGTAAATAAGTTCCTATTATTTCATCGATATTAATAGCATTTTCAGGAAGTAACTCTTTTCTCAAAATATGATACAATTTTTCTAAACCCTTATATGTATTCACGTCTCCAGATGGTAATGCAGTTTCAATTGCATCAGCGAATTTATTTTCTTGGATTGACTCTAAATTGTATAACGAGTTAATACTTTCAAGTTGGCCTTTGAGAGTTTTCAAAACTTCACTATTTTGCACATTTACTAAGGTAGAAGGCGTGTTATTAATAGTATCAATAATGCTATTATATGCTGATTTAATTCCTGTTAAATTCGGATTATCTGAGCTTAAGAGAGTATTAAGAGTTTTGGCTTGTTCAAATATTGGAATTAAATATGACAAAAGGATAATGTCAGAAGGTTTTTGGGATTGGTTATTCTCTCTTACTCTCAACATTGTAGATAAGTTGTTAGTAGCTGTTGTAATTGCGGTTGAATCAGTGATTATAAGTTTATTTGAATTCTTCGAGAGGTCAGCATTTGGTAGGATTAACTGTGTTTGGGATGGTTGAAAGGTATCATCTACAATTTTATCAAATAAAACTGGATCAATTTGGTTAATCCAAACTGTTAATTGACAAAGGGATTTTTTGATATTTGTTATTTTAGTAATGTTTGATTCAGATTTTACAACATTAACAACTTTATCTGGTAATATTAACATGTCAACATTATAGCGTGTTTAATGCGTGTTTGCAAATTGGGATTTTATTGGGTAATTTTAAGTCAGAAGCACCAGTCAATATCATTAACTATTAATTTACTACCATACCCCAAATGCTATTTAATGAATAAAAATTTAAATTTGACATAAAAAAGTAGCACGGCATCATTAAGATATAAATACAATTTACTTTTGTAGTAATCTTATCGGGTTTTTTTGTTAATTAGGAAAGAGGTCTAATATTGATTGTCTAATGGTAACTTAACTTAATAATAGTTGCATATAAAGCCGCTAATGTCAAAAACATTTGAGAATCTTGCCAATTCAAACAATAATTTGCAAAGAATTAAATACTAAACCATGTTTTATTTTGTCGTGATTGGCTTAAATTAAGTATGACTATCCCTTACTTCGAAGATTATCAGATCAAACGAATTATTGCTAGATTAAGATTCCATGGTAGTGATCAACGAATAATCCAAAGGGTTTGTGAGGATATAAACTTTGAGGCTAATTATGAGAAGTTTCTAAGAATCAGTAAACCTAGTAAATCAAAACTGGTTTATGACTGTCTCCAATTTGCAACACAAGTCCATATAGGTCAGACTTACCGCAAAAGAAGTGACTCTCAAGGATTGCATTTGGTCCCTTATCTCAATCATCCAATTATCTTGGGAATCAAAGCAATAGAGTTGGGTTTTGATGAAATTGTGGTCGCTGGTTGCCTTGTCCATGATACCTTCAAAGCTACCAAAATCAATGCTGAATATATCAACCAAAACCTAGACCCACGTATATCAAGACTAGTACTAAGTTTCAATAGAATAGAGGGTGAAGCCAAAGCAGAAGCACTACAAAGAATCCTTACATCAAAGTCTTTTGAATCAAAAGCTGTAAAGATACTTGATAAGTGGCATTCACTAATTAGGTCCTTCACACTCTATGACCCAGAATACCAAGAAAGATTGGTTGATGAAGTTAGTAATATTGTGATCCCAAATATCTCTTCAGAGTTTGGCGATATAGCACAAGACTGCAACTTCTTTATTGAAGGAGTCAACAATCTAAGAAAGCCAATCTTTGCTAACTAGAACTAGTGCAAAATTAATAATATCCAACTTTGATTATGTTGGATTGTTTTTTTGGGTATTTCAGTAAATAACAGATCTTTTTTGTATCTACTATTTTGAATGGGAATTAAATTATACAAAACTGGTAAGAAAGAACTTTTTTGTATCTACTATTTTGAATGGGAATTATAGCTAACCCATAACACAACTGGACAATTAATTTTAATCAACTATACTGTCTTAAATTTATGAGATATAGTAATGATTTAAGAAAAAAAGTTG
>JAYUKV010000136.1:0-2308 GCA_043764135.1 bacterium
AACTTAGATCATTGTTTGATAAATATGTACAGTTGAGCTATGAGTTAGCTATAAAATCTTAAACAGTTTAAATTTTCTTTGACTAAAGAAGATTAATCATTGATTATCTATAACATACTTTCCCACTGGTAAATTGCATGCAAACTTACAAAGTCAAAACTAAATTAAGTCTAGACACTTCTAGGTTTAGTTATGTAAAGCTAGCAGATATAGTCACTTACACCAAATTGTTTACCAATACTTGTGCACTTGCTTCAGTAACTGCTTATCATAATAAAAAATTAAACAATTTAATACTTGTACTTGATGATGATTTTGTGATTGATAGTTTACCGAATCATGACATCTTTTCTATGGAATTATTGCCAACTGAATATGGTTTGTTAATCCAAACCAATGTCAAAAATTACGCTATCAAACTAGTATAATCAGCAACCAAAACCACAAATAAATATTTGTGGATTTTTTAATATCTCATACACTGTTAAATATCATCAGAATCAATAAAAAAGACTTGACGTAACACTGTTTTTATGATATATTGAGATTATAGGTGATTGAGTGCAATTCAAAAATTTGTTTGAATTGTCTCTATTTTTCTACCTTTTTTTACTACAATTTTTTTAATTTTATTTCTATTTTACTTATGTTAAACATATCTAATAAGCTGAACATATCACAATTATAGAAAGCATTTTTTGCTTCCTTAATTCTATGTTCAGCTTTTTTTGTTAACCTTACTGTGTTAACAACAGCTGCTCAAGCTCAGCAATCAATTAATAATAATACTTCTCTGGAGGCAATCAATTACAAAGGTAATTGTATGGACCGTACTGGTTGGGTTTCTAATCCAGTTGATAATACAGAGACATCAAATGCATTTTATGTACCTAACGCTAACAGACTATTTAAAGGTACAGAGAAACCATCAACTCATCCAACAATGTACTACAAGATGTTATGTGCATCTTCTGATAGAGTCAATTACAAAGATGAGAAAGGTGTTCTAAAGCCAATTAGTAACATACAACAGAAAAAAAAGTAGTAACAGACATTAAACAAGTTAAGATTAACGGTAAACTAGTTACAGAAAAAACTAATAAAACAATTTCTCAACAATACTTCGTTAATACAGGTAATGACTATGTGGCCAAATTCCCAACTAACCCTAATGAAGAATTTTACTTTAAAACTAAGAAGGATGCTTCAGGGGTAGAATTTGAAGTAATCAAAGTATCAATAGGTACCAAATCTCTAAATGTTAACAAAGCTACTTACAAAGACAATATCTTAACATATCCAGAGGTCCTTGAAGGAGTAGACTTACAATACCATTTAAACACTAATGGTATAGCTAAATTTTTTGTAATCAAAAACGCTGCAGCAATCACAAAAAACGATCTTACATCATACTCATTCGATCTTGCAGACAACTCAAAGCTTGAGAAAAAAGATGAAAAGAAAGATCAGTTTAATGCAATCCTTAATTCAAAGGGAGCTAGTAACTCTAGCTTAATTACAGTAAACAAAGTAAAAAACGGAGAAGAAATCACAGCAACTAATGCTGTAAAAGAAAAAGCCTCTTTAATCGAAGATCTAGAAAAAAAGACTGTTGTACTAGAATCAATCAAAAAAGAAGAAGAAGCAAAAGGAGATAAAAAAGATGAGTCAATTGTTGACTTAGCTAACCAATCAATTGAATCTGCTAATTCAGTTAAAGAAGATTTAACTAAAAATAAAATCGATGTAACCGATACAGTCGCTTTACAAACTAAATCTGAAACATTAGAAAGTAATTCTAGTAATTTTGAAAAAATTGATTTAGTTGGTAATAAAAATAAATTAACTATTTCAAGCCCAGTTGTATTTGATCAAAATATAGATTCAGTGAAAACTATTCAATCAACTGTTGTAAATACTAATGATAAATTAGTAATTTCAGTAGATAAAAAATATTTAGAATCAAAGGATAGAAAATATCCTATCTATATCGACCCTCAATTGGATTGGACAAAGCCATATGGAGATACCTTTATCTCTAGAAATAGCCAAGGTAACAATCATTACAATCACTCAGTAAGATTATTAGCAGGTAACCCTGGTAATGATAATACTACTGGAGCGGTTTTTGGAGAATCATATGCTTTTCTAGGATTTCATAATCTTACTCCAGCAGGTACTACAACTGTTGAAGCAAAGATAATATTAAATATTTGGCATTGCTTAAATCAAATAGATCAATAATATTATCCTCATGAATATTCATGAGGATATATTTTGTATTAAGTGTAATTGCAAAGACAAAGTT
>JAYUKV010000137.1:0-7698 GCA_043764135.1 bacterium
AACTAAATGTTATTCAAAATCAAAAGAGATGCTAGAAGCATCTCTGAATCTTGTTATTAACAAGTTTAACATTATCTATTCAAGTTAAGCAATGCCACATTTTCATATTATCATGTCAAATATTAACAAGTTTAATTATTATTTCCAACATGATTATCTTTGATATCCTAATATCATAACAGTGTAACTTAAGTATATAATAAATTCAACAAAGAATTATTAATTGGTTATGCCAATCACTAATGAGAAAGACTAAACTTACAGCGTATACCTTTATAAATGGTATACGCTGTTATTTTTTTGTTATTTCTGCAGTCTTAATATTCTTGATTGAAATTGCTCCTCAATACCCCATAAATATGAATAAGCTGATTTTGCGTTTTCTGCTAATTCTAGAGTTTCAATATTGGTATTTACAAACTCAAGATATTCTCTAGCGCTTATAGTAGAGTTAAGAGTTAAGGAGTTATTGAGTAATTGTAACTCAATATCAAAAACCTCCCCTCTTGAGGATATTACTTTATATGTCATAAATGTTTCTTAAAATTCGGTTCTTAAATTATATGTTATATGTTTATTTACTTTTTGTAGGTATTAATTATAATTAACGAAATTATCAGATTAAGTCAAGTATATGTTATCCAAATTTGTAATATTTGCAAACAATAAAAACATGGATAATACTGTTTACAAATATGTATCAAATAAATATAAAAATAAAAACTAAATTAATCTCAAGACACTATCTATTGAGTAAAGAAATATTTAAGAAAAGTATAAAATCATTTATTCCTAAGCCTATTGAGAAATTCTGTGTAAGAATTGCAGGTGAATCAATGATCAACGCTGGCTTGTATCCAGGTGCAGTTGTGGAGGTAACAAAGAATCTTCACCCATGTCATAATGATATCATTCTGGCAAAAGTAAATGGAGTTCATACCATCAAAAGATTGTTAATAAACCATGATAACACATATACACTAATGCCTGAGAATATGGAATTTGAGCCAATTCAGGTAGATATGAATTGTGATTTTGAAATTGAAGGTGTGATTACAAGAGTAGTTAGATAATAATTTTAAAAAAACAATCTTGCTTATAATTAACTAATTGATTATTATTTATATAATGACATTTGCAGCTTGGGATAGTTACCCTTTATTTACAGACCACTCATTACTCCGTAAAAATATAATTTATTTAGCTTTTGTAACTTTAATTATCATAATTGCATATTTTGTATTTGGTGTGAATGGTATTTCTCAAGGTAGTAATGTATTGAGAGTGATTCTGTTATTGATTTTTATATTAATTGGAGGTTGGTTTATTAATAAAAGCTCAAAAGAGATTGAAATAAATTTAACTGATTCATCCATTACAATTGACTCCGAAAAAATTGAAGAATCTTCAATCTATGGTTTCGAAATTGTACAGCTTGACGGATATTTAGAATATACTATTTTAACAACCAAGTTATATGGACAATATAGATATTTTTATAAAAAAATTAATGATACAGACAATCCTATTATAGCTAGGAATCTACTTGAAGTTTCTCAATATATCGAAGGGCTTGCACAAAGAGATTATTTACATAAATTCTTAAGATATATAAAATTTAAATAATCAATAAAATGAAAACAGTATTTTTTTCCTCATCCCCATTTACTCTTCCAATATTGGAAGAGTTATTGGTAAATCCAAAATTTGAATTGATAGGAGTGGTAACCCAACCTGATTGGGAACAAAGAGGTAAGATGTATAGTAATCCTATTGCAAGTTATTGTAATAAGAATAAAATAAGACTATTCCAGCCATTTAAATTAAATAAAGAAGTTGAAAACTTTAAGTTATTTTTTCAAGATTTTGATTTAGGTGTTGTAGCCTCTTATGGACAAATAATTAATAGTGAAATACTAAATTTCCCCAAAAAAGGAATGATAAATTGGCACCCTTCACTCTTACCTCTATATCGTGGACCAACTCCATTACAATTTTCTATAGCTAATGGTGATAAATCAGGAGGGTTAACATGGATTAAGATGGATAAGGGAATGGACTCGGGAGACATTATTAAGTCTTACAATCTTGAATATAATAATGAAAATTTTAACGAATTAATTAATAAGTTTGGCAAATTAGGTGCCAAAACTGTTGAAGAAGTTGTGACACAATATGAGACCGCAATTCTAACCCCTCAAGATCACGAATTAGCCACATTTACCAAACTTCTAACTAAGACATCAGGTTTTGTAGAATACCCCCAAAAAACATCGTCTAATGATCTTTTTGCAATTTATAATGCATATTACACTTTTCCAAAATTAGTAATTCCAACTACAAGATTTGGAGAAGTAAAAATTCTAGATATGGAAATATTTGATTCTAATGATTTAAAGATTGAAGAAGAAGATTCAGACTTTTATTATTATAAAGGAAAAATGTATCTAAAGTGTTTAGACGGAGTATTAAAAATCAATGAAATACAGTTATCTAACGGTAGAAAAGTTAAATCCACAAAATAGACCTCTTTCCTAATTAACAAAAAGCATGATAAAATCTCAATAAATCTCAATTTCAATACAGCAATTGTTAGACTTATTGTTTGATTTATCCTATCGTTTGTGAATTAGGAACAAGGTCTAAAAAATAAAACACTATTATTATAGTGTTTTATAGTTTTTTTATTCAGCCTCTTCTTCACAATAGAAGAATTGAACTTCAGGATGAGCAAATAAAAATTTGATAGGAAAATCTGAAGCTCTTTTATTACCATAAAAAGACTCTTCAATTATACTATATTTTTCTTCACCTGTGATATAAACAAAAATGTTCTTTGAGTTTAATATTGTATTAAGAGATAATGAAATTCTTTCTTTAACGTCATAATTATTTGTAGAAGTTATTATAACATTATCTGTTTCACCATTTAAATAGTTACCATTTGGAAACAAAGAAGCAATATGCCCATCTAGTCCTGCTCCTAAAATAATCAAATCAAAAATAGGTGCATCTAACAATGAAACTTCAGTATTATATGCATTTACTGTTTCTTCAATTGTATCTTTAATAACTATTGGATACAAATCCAAGCCTTTATCTATAGCTTCGTCAACAGTTTTAAGAATCATTTTTTGGTTACTTTTATCAGATGATGGATCGATAAATCTTTCATCAACTTGGTAAAATTCAATGTTACTCCAGTCCAGATTTAATTTTGCCAATTCAGTATATAATAATTTAGGAGTGTTTCCACCTGCAACCGCAACTCTAAAAGTTCCAGTGTTGTAAATTGCATCTTCAGCGTAATTAAGAAAATAGTTTTTTATCGAATCAATCATTATCATCTCATCTTCATGGTGATTTAATTTTGGTTTATAGATATCCATATTTAGTCGTAAGTATTTTATAAATTTTTTTAAAAGTTTTTTAAAGTTTTTTTAATAGTGCTTTGATTTTAACAATTCGAAATTAATCCAGAACCTAATTGCATTATCTTAGCATTGCTTTTCTTAGATGCCGGATAAAGTTCGAATAAATTATCTTTTTTTGCACAAAAAAAATGACATTTCTACCAATATTACATTTTTATCATTTAGGCAAATTAACAATGTATTTAATTGAAATGCATAAAAAAAAACCGCTTAGGTGATTTTTTTTTGGTGGACCCGGGGGGATTCGAACCCCCGACCAAAGGATTAAGAGTCCTCTGCTCTACCAACTGAGCTACAGATCCATTAGGAGTAATTAAACTCCTAAAACTGTGCTAGTTTAAATTATAATCTTCTAGATCAACTTTTTCACTAGGCTTAGTTTCAGCCACTGGTTCAAATTCTTTAACATCAGTAGATGAGGTTTCTTTTGAATCTGTGTCTGAAGTTGCAGGAATAGAGCCTTCACCAGGTTCATCGATTCTTAATCTGATGTTCATGTTGTTGACTTGACCTACTTTTTTAATGTACTTTTTGATAGCATTTGCCATTTCACCGTTGCGACCGATTACGATACCCATATCCTCTCTTCCCACCTTTAGAATAAGGAGTACGCCCATTTCATCTACTTTTCTGGTTATTTCCACCGCTTCGGGATTGCGGACAATATAGCTTAAGATTGACTCTAAAGCTTGGATATCAATAGTATTTTGAGACATAGAATTTACTTTCCATGTTTTATAAATAAAATTTGGCAATGTGTCAAACCAAAAAGTTAAGGAAAAAGTAATTATTACTTACTAATACCTTGAGCTTTTAAGATTCTTTCAACTCTATCAGAACATTCTACGTTTTGATCTAGCCAATACTTTACTCTTTCAGAGTTTAATTTTGTTTCTTTTGTTCTTGGGTCAAAGAAACCTAAGTTTTCAATATATTGTTTAGAAACTGATTTTTTCTTATCAGCAATTACAACTCTATATTGAATCTTATGTTTTCTTCCCATAGGATATAATCTAATTGTTAACATAAATTTTAATTTTTTATTTTATTATCCTACTTTTCTTGAATAGTATTCAACCACTGGTGGTAAGTTGAAGTCTTGAGGAAGATCAGTCTCTATTGGAGTTGATAAAACTTTAAGAACTTTTGCTTTTGAAGCATCGATCCATACAGCTTTGTCTTTAGGAACTTCTAACTTGAATTCAGTCCAGAATGGGGATTTTAATTTATTTTCTTTTATTGTGATAACATCTTCTGAGTTAACAATGTATGAAGGTATATTAACCGACTTACCGTTAACTTGGAAGTGTCCATGAGTAACAAGCTGTCTTGCTTGAGCTCTTGAGTTTGCTAGACCTCCTTTATAAACAACATTATCAAGTCTTCTTTCTAATGTAGTGATTACAAATTGACCTGTATCACCTTGTTTTGTAAAGGCTTTCTTGAATAAGTTACCCAATTGTCTTTCAGTTATACCATAAGTAAATCTTATAGCTTGCTTTTCGAGTAATTGAGCTCCGTAGTTAGAAAGTTTCTTGGTAAATTTCTTAGAATGCATTCCAGCCTTAAAAGGTCTTTTTGCATAATCATCTTTTGCACTGAAAGATCGAGCACCTTTCAAAAACAAATTTCTTTTTACTCTCTTTGATAATTTTGTTCTTGATTTTAAATATCTTGACATATTAATATTATTAATTAGACTCTTCTCTTTTTCTTCTTTCTGACTCCTCCAAAAGGAAAGCCAGTAACGTCCTTAATTGATTCAATTTGTAGAGAAGTTTGTTGTACTGCTCTTAAGAAAGCATCTCTACCCATTCCTGCACCTTTAATTACTAAATGTACAGTTGAGGTTTCGAAGTTCTTCATTTTTTCTAAAATGTCTTCAACAGCTTTCTGTGCTGCAAAAGGAGTAGATTTCTTTGAACCTTTGAATCCTTGTTTACCTGATGAAGACCATGCGATTACCTTACCTTCAAGATCAGTTAGAGTGATAATTGAGTTGTTAAACTCTGCTCTAAAGAATAATCTGGCAATTGGTAATTTAATTTTTTTCGCTTTTACTTTTTTTACAGCTTTTTTAGTTTTAGTAGCTACTTTTGCCATATAGTTTTATTTAATTTTATTTAATTTAAGGGGTAATTATTTTGCTTTAATTTTACCACTACCACCTGTAAATCTCTTGTTACCTCTAACTGTTCTTGAGTTAGTTTTTGTAGTTTGACCTCTAACTGGTAAGTTAGCCTTATGTCTAGACCCTCTATGAGAGTTGATATCAATAAGTCTTTTAATGTTTGCTTGGTTAAATCTTCTAAGATCAGATTCTAACAATCCTGAATTGTCGATTTCATTTCTTAGTTTTACTAGAGTTTCTTCTGAAACATCATCCAATTTAGCATCAAAAGCAATACCAACATTGTTTAAGATAGTCTTAACATTTGTAGGTCCCACTCCTTTGATAACAGTCAATGCAAATCTTGCATGTTTTCTACCATCAACGTTTACTCCTGAAATACGGATCATAATTAGTATTTTAATTTTTTAAGTTTTTTCTTTGGGATCGATTGACGTTCATTGATTCTAGGACCAATTGAACTGTTATCGAAAGCGTAAAAACGTAAGATTCCTTTACGTCTTGTAAAATAGCCTTGTGCCATTCTACCTTTTCTAGTAAGAGGCTTACCTCTACCTTTAATTGACACTTTAACTTTCATATATAGATTTTATTATATAATATATTTCTAAAAATATATTTATTGGCGATTTATAATCATACCTTTTAACTCTGGATCCATAGGATCTATTTCGATGTCAACGGTATCGCCTTTGATTATTTTGATATTGCGGGCCTTAAACATAGTCTTAAGTGAACACTCTACAATCAGTGGTTCAAGTCCCTTAGATCTTTCAACTTTTACTTTAAACCTTGTACCTGGCAAAGCCTCTGCAACAACTCCCACTAAGTAGGTTTTGTTTTCATCTCTGGAATGTTCTTTTCTTCCTCTTCTTCTTCTACCTCCCTGAACTGGTTTAGCTTTCTGCATTGTACAATATGAATAAATAAAAATTGATAATTTCTAAGATAATAATAAAGTGATTTATGATAAATTGTCAAATATTAAAGTAACCAAATAACTTCTTATTAAGACCTATACCATTGTCAATTTCAGGTAAGTTTATTAGTATATAATATATAATTATGGAAAATACTATAATACAACCCAAAAAACAATCATCAATTGTACTCATTTTAACTATATTAATTTTTATCTTAGTTGTTCTTCTATCACTCTTTGGAATCCAATTATTTATTTTTAATAGACAGTTAACAGCTACAACAAACGATGTAAAAAGAATCAACAATCAACTCAACTTAATCAAGGAATCAAGCTCCAAGCAACTAGAATCTAACCAAGAACTACAATCTAAGCTTAATTCTATTTCATCTAACAATACTAACAAGTCTGCAAGTGATACTAATATTAATAATTTCTCAGATCTAACCAAATCAATTGTAAAAATTTACAATATATCAAGATCATCAACCTCTTCAGGTACTGGAACTATCATAGATAAAGAGGGTCATATAGTTACCAATATGCATGTTATTGAAGACTCCTCGTCATTTTATTCATCAGCTTCTTCTGTTATCGCGGTATGTATAACTTACAATCCAGACGAAAAACCAAAATGTGAATTTACAGCTGAAATAGTAAACACTGGTTCTGGAGATCTAGATTTGGCTTTATTAAAGATTGATAAAAAGTTAAAATACTCCAATGGTAAATTCCAAACTTCTTCACTATCACAATCAGACTTAGATAATCTAAAACCCAAAAATATTATTCAAGAAACTAATCTATTACCTCAATTAGGTTCTCAAATAAATGTTATTGGATATCCAGGTGCAGGAGGGGATAGTATTTCATTAACACAAGGTATCTATTCTGGAACTATTGACGAATTATACTTTAAAACAGATGCAAAGGTAAATAGCGGTAATTCTGGTGGCGCTGCGTTTGATAGCAGTAATAAATTTCTTGGAGTACCAACTGCAGTAAGTGGTGGACAAGGAAATATTGGATATATTATTAAGGCACAACAAGTTATCAACTTTATAAAAGAAAGCATAACTAACAACTAAAAATTTAAAAATAAACCTATGAAAATCTACCCATTACCCACAAATATGTGGGTATATTTTAATATCCCGTTTAATTTCATCAAGCCTCTCCATAATACTTTTACACCAGGCATCCCATCACCC
>JAYUKV010000138.1:0-7654 GCA_043764135.1 bacterium
AGGAAGTTAAGAGAGTTATGGAATGATCAATTAGATGTAATGGAGAACATAGTTGAAGCGATAAGAATGTCTAATTTTAGATTGGGTTAGCTATATCTAGTTTTTGGAAAGTGTTAGGTTTTGAATAAAACACTCTTTAAAAATACAAACTATTGAGACTGCACAAATTTAAAAAATATTATTTAAAAAATATCCCTTACTCAAATATTGAGTAAGGGTTTTGGACTATTTATCCAGAGATTCATCCATTGCTACGATTAGCTCACGGACTAGTGGCGCAACAACTGTACCACCATAACCACCAATTGGTCTATTATCTTTACGTTTCATACGCATAATAATAGTGTACTGACGGCCGTGGGAAACAAATCCTGCTGTTAAACCGATAGTTTGGGAGTTATTGGTAGTACCTGTTTTTGTGATAACATCAAGGCCTTTGACATCTGCAGCTTTACCGGTTCCATTCATCGCACCATCTTTCATAGCTGCTCGGATGACTTTTGCAACTTTATTGTCAAAAGCAATTCCTCTTTCAGTTTGTGATTGGTCATAGATAATGTTTCCGTCTTTATCACGGATTTTATCAATTGTGGTAAAAGGTGTTTTATACAATGCTGTTCGCATAGGATAAGATCCACCATTCATCAACGAAGCAGGAACTGTACTTAGCTCTAGAAGCGAAAGGTCGTTAGTACCCAATGAAATTGTTGGATCTTCTGGGTCAACATATCCATATTTATTAGGATCTGACTCAATTTCAACACCAAACTTAGTATAGGTATCAATCAACCTTTGACCGCCCGGGATGTTACCATCACCTGCATGTCTGAGAGATGCTGCGGCTGCAGTGTTGATAGACATACTTAATGCTTCTTTGATTGTCATTGAAGAACCAGTAGGTCCTTCAAGAGGCCAAGTTGGTCTAGTAATAAAAATTGAATTCAAACCTTCGCATTCCTTACCTTCTTTACACCGGTCGAGTCTTCGTTGAAGATCGGTTGCATAAACTGCAATCTTAGCCATAGAACCTGTTTGAGCTCTGGCATCTGTTGCAAGGTTGAATTGGTTAGTTGGCGAGAATTCATCTTTACCGCCTAGAATAGCTTTGATAGTAAAATCATGACTATCCACTGCAATCATCGAGACTTCATAGTCAGATCCAAATTGTCCAGAATCATTCCATTCGCGCATTCGATCATCGACTGCTTTTTGCATTCGAGGATCGAAGGTGGTCTCAATTTGGTACCCCTTGCCGTATAAGGTGGAGGGTAGTTTTGTCTGAGAGAGTTCTGTCTTAATAGTCTGGCTAACCCAAGACGATGTTCCTACAGCTTGATATGTAGGTTTCGAGAATTTTGGTAAAGGCATGTTACGTACAGCAGCAACCTCTTGTTGAAACTTCTGAAGCTCTTCAGCTTCGGTTTCAGTCATAGACTGTTTCTTTGAAGTATTAGCGAGGATTTTATCAACGGTAATGTTTCGTTGAGTCAGTGCTTTGTCAGGGTTGTCAATAGGATCGTAGTAGTATGGTCCTGGTAAAGCAGAGATGATCACAATCATTTCATTTAGAGTGAGATCTTCTACTTTTTTACCTAGCATTTGTTCTGAAACAGAACTTACGCCACAGAGGTTTCGGTAAAGAGGAACAAGTTGCAAATATGTGTATAAGATTTGCTCTTTAGACATATAGTTGACATTTAGCTTGATGCTAAAGAGCATCTCGATCATTTTCTTATCAAGAGTTCCTAGTCTGTCATATCCTGGATATGTATTCTTGAGGATTTCTTGTGCAGTTTGAATATCGATTGTACTTGCCCCTTCTACTACATCTCCTGCTTTTGCATTTGCAATGATTGCACGAGCAATAGAACTTGGATTAACACCTACATGGTATTTAAAATCCTTATCCTCAGATAAATAAGCAACTTTTTTTAGATTCTCTGGAAGAGTTTCTTTGCTTAAATCCTGCATATAACAGCCGTCATAGATATTAACAAGCTTTTTGTTATAGCCTTCATATCCTACTTGGGTTACACGGGAGGGTTCAAATTTAGTGATCGTATCTCCCTTTGGAAGGTCCTTGTATCGAAACAATAAACCAGCAACTCCGGAGGTTAAAATACTCATTGCAACAAACAAAGTTACAAACAGTTTACCTTTACCAGTTTTATTCGGAAGCTTGGGATCGGTATTGCGTCTTTTGGCAGTCATGGCTATCTCCTCGGTTGTAAATTACAATTGACAATTGACGTATTAGAATCTTTAGCATAAAACTATAAAATAGGCAAATTTACATTCATAATTTTATTTTTACAGTTTTCTTATTCAATTGAATTGTAGAATATATAGCCAATATATAAATTTGACAAAAGTCAAGGATTATGTAAATATCAACAAAACCGAACCACATTTGTGGAAATAAAGTTAGGATTAAAAGGAGAAAGGATTAAAATGAACAGATTTATTGGACTACTTGAATTTTTGCGAAATAAGTTCATTTACTTGGTGGTAATCACTAAGATTGCACTTACAGCTTTCGCAATTACCATGTCAACAAAGTCATTCCCTATTCCTGTTATTGTAACAGGTACAGGTAAGGGTAAAATCCTAAATAATACTTTGGTTAGGAAATGTCTAGCTTTTATTTTGCGAGTAACTCGTAATTCAAGACTTCAGTCTAGTGCTTTGAAATTAGTCAACAAAATTGAGTTAAGAAATATTGAGTTTTCTTGGACAATTAAAGTTAATGAGTTGCTTGAACAATTATCTCAAGTAACCCCTGAGACTGTTGATCTTCTTGATGAGAATGTAAGACTGTCGGCCTTGAAACTGTCAGCCATAATGAACATGGGTTGCCCAGGCATGGCAGTGAATTGGAAGGCGTGTGAACTAAATCCTGCATATCCTCAGATTAACACTCTATACATTAGAATGTTTGAACTTGGGATGTTCGATGAAGTTTACTCATTCCAACAGAAACACAATGACGATGTGATCAAAATAGCATTTGAAACATCAGTCTAAACATCACATTTTATCAGCTTAATGAAAATTAAGCTGATTATTTTTTTGAAGATAATTATAGAATTGACTGATGGTAGGTTGGAAAGCTAAAACCTTATGATAATAATAAATCAACTATATTAGTTATAGTCATTTAGATGGGTTTAAATTGGTAATTTTTTGACAAAGCATTATTATTATGTTAATTAATTAGAGTTCACCAAACATAGTTTTAAATCATGAACGGACAAATCCAAACCAACGGTTGTAAAAGTCAAATTTCCGGTTATTCACAAATCAATATCGACCCTGATATTACGATTGTGAAAAACGATCTTGATACGCGTCCATCTGCAAACTTTATTATTACGGTACATTCCGGTGTTATCGAGATTGTAGGGCAAATGAGTGGAGAACTTAACGTTAAAAGTTCTTCTCAACTCGAAGCAGATTCGACATCTTTTTTCACACCTATGCAGCCAATGGTTATGGGTCAAATGATGGCTCCTATGAAACCATTTGCGCCTATGAAACACTTTGTTAGGAGTTCTAATCCTTCAGGTCCAACAGTAATCGAAATTACTTGCAAATTTTAGACCATTCTTCTAATTGGTCTATTAGAGCTGATGGTAATCTATTAAATGTTGTTCAACAACTAAGGAGGACTATTGTGATATTCTATACTTCTATAAATTCTTTTTTTCATGATCTTGCTTGTAATAAGTTAGAACATGAATTAATCGAACAAGGTTCTATAGTATTATTTTGTGAATACCCTCCTGATATAGTCAAATCAAATGATATTGACAAACTAATTGAGTTGTTTGGTCATTCTGTTAGAGATTTGCCATTCTGTATTATTGAAGAGATTATTCAGAATAAAAAATTCCAGAACACTATCAAACTACTCTCCAAAGAATGCGCTATCTTGTATGGTTCTACACCCAAATTCAAACTATTTTCATTTTCAAACCTCAAAGAATATAATTTAACTGATTGGGATGAAATAGAAGAGTTTATACTTTCAAAATATGGTTTTTTTGTAACCTTTGATAGAACACTCTCCCCTTCAGTTAGTCTTACTTCACAGCTCACAGCCAATGAAGATTGCTTCTTTGAAGTGAGATAATAATAAAGCACCTTTTTAGGTGCTTTAATTTCGAGGCGCTATAATTTTTGAATAAAAAAAATAACCTCAATGTACTAGTACATTGAGGCTTGTAGAATTTCAGAAGAATTTCAGAAGAAAAACTAAATCTTAGCTTCTACATTAAGTGAAACAGACTCGGATTCGATATCGTCACCCACTGATGGATTGATAAAGCGATACACTTTACCAAAAGTGAAACATCCAAATAGAGTAAAACCGATCAAAGCTCCAAGCTCTGAAAAGATTCCAAGCTCAGGAAGTTCGTAACCAGTGGTCCAAAAGCTGATAGGAGTAATCCCATCATGCAAGGCGCAGAACGCAATGAACATCATAACACCAAAGCTGACTCCTCGATACTTATTCAAAGTATCGACGATCCAGGATGCGCTGGGGATGAGGATCAAGCGGTTCACAACAATACCGATACTGATCGCAACAATGCTGCTGCTAACAGTAGAAGCAAGTGGGACTGAGTCGAGAAGGAAAGGAATGCTGATCAGGTTCAGCTGGAAAACTTTCATCGCAAATTGTTTTGCGGAAAGTGTTTCAGTACCTGAGTCAACACCGCCATCATGGTCCTTGTCAGCGAAAATTTCTGGAAAAGTCTTGAAACAGACGTATCCGAGAAGCCCAGCCAAGACAAGGTCCGTTGGCATTGCCAGCGAAGGGAAACCCTTCAGAATCATCACCAAAATGACGAACAGTAGGTTCAAAGGCGAACCCGTGATAAGTGTCCACACAACCAGTTTTTTCTGGGTTGCCACATCATACTCTGATGTGTTTTCGTTTAGCGCTACGCAGTTATCTGCGGACAGGCACAACTCAAGAAGGACAATCATCATTGCGCCAGGGATAATTGCTCCCCAGTGCAAGCTATAGTCTAAGTTGGTAACAATCTTAATAATGCTGTCAAACATTTGAACCTTTCCTATTTTCTAGTTTTGTTATTGGTCTAATATATCCATACCATATAATTTGACCTATGTCAAATCAATTATTTTAAATAGTCTTTTTTGTTGATTTTATAATGAAATTCAATACAAATAATTTTTATTAAATCATATTAAATTCACATTTAAAATTATATAAATTTTTAACAAAATTACTCTATCAACCCTACTTATCTTGTAATGAGTAAAAGTATTTCTTTAACCCAAAAAAAATTCAACTAGATGATCTAGTTGATTTGGTTTGTTTTTATGCCGGTTGTTTCCTCATTATGTTAAAGGGTAGATTGTTCTCGTATAGACTTTGTAACCTCTCAGGCGACCTTTGGTGTGTGTGAGATCTCATAGGTGTTGCGCTTCGCATTGCTTCTAGTGCAAGAGTGTTACTAAGAAGTGGTAGAGGGATGCAGAAGTACAATTGCTTGCTTTGAACAAAAATCTTGAAGCTAATCAAGCTTTTGTTGGGACCAAGTCTATTTTTTTCAATTTCATTAATGGCCCATAATTTGATATTCTCCAAATCTTCTTGTGTATAATCTTTCTGAGGATCATAGAAATTTCCCATTTCCCAGAAGATAACAGCAGGAATATCAGGATCTTCTACAACTGATTGTAGAATATCAATACATGTTCGATTAATTAGTTGAGTTATCCATTCTTTGAGTTTTGATTTTCTGTGAGAATTTCTATATTGATTCAAATTGGGACTCTCATTGAATTCAAGAGGTAATGAATCATCACTAAAAATCTTAGAAAACGTAACGAAGAATTCTGGATCATCTTCACTCATAAGGCTAAGACACTTCAACGCTTGGTGCTGTAGGTGAAGCCTATCAATCATCTTGGAGTTGGAGTTTAGTTTGTTTAGGTACATTGCGTGCTCCTAGGGGGAAATTGAGATTCAACGATAAGGAGATGTCAACACACATTATACAAAATCAAATCATTGAACTTTATTACCGGGGAATAAAAAAGCTAAGTTTGATTTTATGTGTTGAATTGTTGATTGTTCAGCTAAGTAGCAATTTACACCCAAATTTATCTGTATTATTTTAAACATTTAAAATGTGCAAAAAATAATTCAAATATCAAATCATTTTTTAAATAGATTAGCAGATTGCTATTCAGGACTCGATAATTGAGTGTATATTGAGTATTAAATTATTTTTTAGGTTTTGGCAAGTAATATTCACCTCCCATAAAAAACTGGCAATTTTACACACTATTAAGAATATAAAATACCCCTTTTTGAAAGGGGTTAAATGAGGGAATGAGGGGCTATGCAATACCAGTGATTTGCTTCTTATGGTTTTTAGAAGTGTCACATGTACAGACAATCAATCCTTTCTTATAAAGAGAATCAATTATCTCATGTAATTGACTGCTCGAGTAACCATCTAAGTGTTTTGCAATAAACTTGGCTGTGATAATGGGTTTTTTGTTTGAATTTCCATTTTTTAAGTCGAAGCAAACTTTGATTGTGTCTAACACTTGTTGTTCTTCGGCAGACAATGTAACAGTTGAATAAACCATATTTGAGTTAGAACCTTTAGAACCTTGGTTATGGACTTTTTTAGATTAACATCTCTAATTAACTTTGTCAATAATTGATGGAAATCTTTAGTTGTAAATACATTAAGTTTAAACATATTTTATAGCAATTCCAAATAATGTTTTGATAAGTATAATTGGGATTACTAAATAAATTTTTCGTGACAAAATAAACCCTCTTTTGGGGGGGGGTTTTTGTTATATAATTGGTGGAATGATTTTGAGGTTTAAAATAACAGAAGATCTACTATTAAAATTAGTGTAACAGACATCAGAGTCCTCCGTCAAAAACTCTACAAATCCTATCTTCAGATAGAATGTTAGTTTATTCTGGTAGTGAGCTTTTGTGATTATCAGGTCTGTTGGGTTGTCTTTGGTATATGCATTGGAGTATCTTTCTCTAATTAAACCTTTAGAAAATGGTTTTATTTCAAAAAGAGCATCTTCATAAGCTTGCTTAGGTAAGGGTGAGGCACCAACAATGTGATTGTAAAATCCATTATTAATGCTGATTCCTACATGCTCCGGTCTATTATTAGTCGCCTCGATTATTAACTTTTGCCCTTCAAAAAGAGGTAGGAAAAGCAAGTTACCGTGTTTAAGGATTTGAACTGGAGCGAGCGAATCTTGAAAAAAACAAAAATCAAGGCTTTTGTTCTTACGCTTGTTTGTGCGAATTTTGTAAATGGAATCCATTTTTGGTTGTTCGTTTTATAAACTGTTTTTAGTTTATATGATATTATGACTATTTAGTCAATAGACCTCTTTGATAGAAAATTTTCATATCCTGATACATTTTAAAAACATTATCAAATTGGGTAGAAAAGGTTGTAATTTCAGTATAAAGAGTGATAAATAAGTATAATTGTATGACCAATTATACTCAAACCACACCAACCTCCATCTAATGTAGATAGAAAAAATTGGATATAATAGTGACTATTTCAAGCTTCTTATGCTTTGCATAAAAGATTGAGATAGTAGCTATTAGATACTATTTTGG
>JAYUKV010000139.1:0-7597 GCA_043764135.1 bacterium
TAATCAGAGTAGAGATCTAAAGTTGGTTTATCCAAAATCATGAACTATTATTGGGAGGTTTTGGTTTGTTGTAAAGTTGGTTGCGAAAGGTGAGTTACTAATTGACCAGCCGTTACTAAAATTGCAGATTGATGTGCATACAATGAAAACAAATTACCTGAATGTGCAATGATTGTAGTATTGGATCCAGTATTGTCTGTTCTTGCATAAATAACCTTACCTGCTTTTGCTGCAAATATCTTACTTCCAGATGGTACAGAAAAATCAATACCATAGTGAGTACCACCGTACGATCCTGAGTAACCATATCCATAACTAGGTTGCATACTATTTCCTAGTGGATGTGTAAATCCTTGTCCATTTTCACCTAATGATTGAGATACAGCTCCACCATTTGCAGTTTTATCAATTACATCATATTGAGGACATACTGGACATTGTTTAGTTATGATTGTTTTTGTTTCTGACCATTCAGATACATTACGAGCTCTATCGAATATTCTAGCTTTAATATCAAACTTAACTTCACCACATGGTAATGAACCTACGATATTGTTTGAATTAAAGTTTCCTTGTGAGTTAATAAATGCATATGAAGTTTTATTAAACTCATTACTTCCTAATATATTATACTCTAAAGTTGTAAGA
This sequence comes from bacterium, assembly GCA_043764135.1. Classification (GTDB taxonomy): domain Bacteria; phylum Patescibacteriota; class JACMRA01; order JACMRA01; family JACMRA01; genus JAYUKV01. The sequence goes on from JAYUKV010000139.1 coordinate 649, forward strand.
CCTTCACCATTAATATTTGCTGACAAAAACATTGGCTTAACAGCAGATACTTGACCTTGATCAATTGAATCAAGGACTAAACCTGCTTCAATGTTTGGCTTGTTCGGCGCAACAGTATCTCTCTCCACAACCCTATCTGTCATTTGAGGAGTTCCATCGGCGTTCTTGATGTAGTTTCCTGCTGTGTCAGTTGCGTAAGTTGAGATCTTGTATAGTCCATCGTCGCATGTTCCTACTTTTCTGTTAACAGTTGCTGGGATTATTCCTAGCTTGGTAGTGATAGAATTGTTGGTAGTTGTTGTACATGGTATGTTAGATGGAGTTTTCTTGTTGATGTCTTCATCTCTTGTGTTAGATCTTGAAGTGTTGATTGTTCCATTGGTTGAAGAAGTTGCTGCTCCTAGGTTGAAGTTAGTTGTGTTGGTGTTGGTTGCAATTGATAGATCTCTGTTATTAGAGTCTGCGTTTAGGATTCTTCTTGTTGTTGGATCTGTTAAGATGTTAGTTAATGATGGGTTAATAGTTGTAATTGGATTGTCTCTAAATAGTTTACCATCATTGTTGTTCTTACCTGATAGGTTAGAGTTATTAATGTTTAGCTTGTTGTTGTTGCTATCATTAAGAGTGTAAACAATATCTGATCTTGCTTCTGCTGTTGTAGTTACATTGATGTTCGTATCTCTTGTTATTGCGAATTGGTTGGATTCGTCTTTTGAGAATAGAATTGCATTGGCTGATGTAGTTGTTGTATCAGTCATGTTCTGAACAGTACTTCCCTTACCTGTTAGGTAGTCTGGGATTGTAGATTCTGTAGGAGTGTTGTTGATGTTAGATTGATAGCTTGAGCTTGTGATCTTAGATAGAGCTGTAGTAGTTCCTATTCCTTGAGTAGATAATACTTTTCTTCCATCTGTGTTAACTGTGTTAGTGCTCTTAAGATTATCTATTCTGTACTTTTCATTAATTGTTAATGGAGCTTCGTTGTCGTAGCCGATTGATAGACTGCATGACCAATTAGATGAAGGGCCTCTGAATAAGATAATATCTAAATCATTGTTTATAGGGGATAATTTTGATGATGATGTAGATAATCTTGGGTTAAGATTTCCTGTTGTTGCGTTGTAAGCACATGCAGTAATAGCTTTTGCATTGATTGAATCTGCGTATTCTTGTTCTGTTGTATTAACATTACCTGCATTGTCAGTAGTGTAGAATTGGATTGAGAAGTATTCTAGTGGGTTACCATTAGGTGTTTCTCCTCTTCCTGTTTGGATTGGTGATTGGTTAGAGGTTGTTATGGTGTTTCCGTTAAGATCTTTTCTATCTTTGAAGTCGTATGTAAATACTACATCACAATATTGTGAGTCTGATACGATAATATTTCCTAGTCCGTATTTTGGAGATGTTAATGTATTGTCGTTAGCTGACTTGGTTGTTACATTGTTGTCGTATAGAGCTAAAATATTGTTGTTGTATTGAGCTTGTGTTACTCCTGTAGGAATTGTTCCGTCTATGTTGTATAGAGCTGGGTTGTATTGTCCTTGTTTAGTAAACCCTTGTCTTACAAGATTAGAAGTTGCATTGTAAGCACTATCTGCGCTTCTTTTATCTACTCTAGCTAGTGATTGTAATTGAGTAAGATCAGTGGTACATGATGAGTAGTCAATTGATTTTGAAGCTGGAGTGATAGTTGTTAGTTGGGTTTGAGCATATTTGTTTTCTAGCCCTAGAGTTGGAGTTGGTGTGGTTTTGGATTCAATTAGTGCTAGCTGAATGTTAGTGTTCTTTTCTGCTTTTAGTCTTAGTTCTACTTTGTTGTTATTTGTTACTAAGTCGTATCCTTGGTTGGTGTTGTACTTGTTAGTTACGATGTCAGAAGTAGAAGGGTTAAGCGGGTCTGTTGTAAGCTGGCCTTTTAATTTGTTGATTTCTAATCCACCATTACTTAATACTCCGTCTGTCTTGATAGCTCCAGTTCTTGTAGTGTTAAGCGACCCTTGATTGAATCCTTGGTTAACATTCCCAGAAGCTGCTACTGGACCTACACTTGTAGTGTTAGAATTTACTCTTGGTGTGTTAGTGATTGTATCATATTCTATAATAGCATCACCTACTCCTTTTAAGTTAAACTCTGATCTGATAGGTCTTGTATTGTCGATTATCAATGAGAAGTCTAATGAATTAGTTCTTGCTGTTCCAGAATAGATATCTGGAGTTGGCTTGTTACCAAAACCCCAAGAGCCATTAGTAACTCCTGCATTGTTGAATGGAGCACCGTTAATTGTTGAGTAAGCTAAAGCATCATAGTCATATACAAACACACCATTAACTAACTTCTTAAGATTAACCTTATTATCATTAATAATATTATTAGCCAATGCATTATTCTTATCCGTATCGTTATTAACAATATTAGTATTACCAGCCAAATCAGAAAGGAAGATTGTAGGTAAATATCTACCTTCTAACTTCTCTCTTTGGATTGTTAAATCTGCTGATAGGTTAGTTGCAAAGTAATATGAATTTATACAATAAGTTGGGATAGCCTTAGAGTTAGTGTATATAGCTGACTTGATATCTAATTGAGCAATAGCGTTACAAATGTTCTTCTGATCAGAAGTAAGTGAAGTTGCAGAGTTAGACTTATGAGTAAGATTGTTAGATACAAGATCTCTAGTTAGAAACTCTCTATAACCTGACTCACTGATTACATAACCATAATCAATTGCTTCGTTAGTAAACAAATTAAAATTAACTTGGTCACCATTTCTAATCCATGGATTAACTGATTTTGTTACTCCTGAAGTTGATTTGTTAAATGTAGTTGTTGACTCAAGAGTTGGTAATTGCTTATCTTGTACTATTACATAATTAGTTGATCCTGACACTATATCAGAAGTATTATCTGCACTTCTAGTAGTTAGAGTAAGAGTATATGCCTTAGTTGTTCCAGAAGCAATATTGTCTAAGTCTAATACAATCTCTGATAGTCCATTAGGATTTACTGTTGCAGTTGTAGAGTTAGCTTGAGATGAAAGTTTGTAAGTGTACTTAGTGTTTACATCTGAAGCTGCCCAAACAGTTATTCTGTTAGAGTTAGTGTAATAGATTGTTGTATTAGATTGAATTGAGTTAGTTGGAGTGTAGTTAAATGGAGTGTTTACTACACTATTAACTTGATTGTTAGAAACAGTTAATGATCTTGTTACTCTTGATTCAGTATTCGTACAGTTAATATTTGCTTCAAACTTAGTCTTGTAAGCACATTCTGCAGTAATATCTTGCTTCTCAATTCTTACGATTTGAGGAGCTTGTTTTACAATTCCATTTACTTCAAAACCTTGTGTAGTTGTTTGAGTTGACTCACCCTTGAATGTTCTAGCTTGAACTTCATATTTACCTCCTGCCATGTGATATGGAAGCGGGTAAATGTAGGACCAAGTACATGTTGCTTGTTCACAAGGTTTTCTCAATGATCCGTATGCTAAGTCTTTACCTGATTTAACTGTCGATTGAATTTCTGCGATATTCCAACCTTCTTGTGATACCTTGATTCTTTCATCCATGTTAGGGTTTAACTTAGGATTAACTTGAGTTAAATCATTGATGATACCGATTCTTCTTCCGTTGAATTGGCCATAATATTGAGCTTTATCGTCGTTAGGTAAAGCATTAAGATTAGTGTTATCAGAGAAGTCAAGTTCTACCGCTTCTGTACCTTTGGTTACAGTAACATCAATCTTAAGTGTTTTAAGATTATTAATGTTAACTTTTGAACAATCAATATTCTTAGCCATGGCTGGATCATAGACACATGCTAATTGATCTTTGCTGTTCAATCCTTCAAGTGACGATGTGACTGTAATATCCTTGATTGATTCAGGAGTTGTATAGTTAATCTTAGTTGTTGAGATTGGAGAAGATTGTTGACCTTTAACTGATTTAACTTCCAAATCATATTCTTGATTATCAAATGGAAGAGTAGCCAAAATTGTGTAAAAACCAGTTGTAGTAGTTCTTACTTTAGATGTGTAAGCACAACCGTTAGTAGGTAATTGTGATTGAATAGCTTGTGTTACAAGCGTCTTGTTAGACAATCTTGCACATACTTCGATGTCATATTGAGCTTCGGAATTGTTAGCAATAGACTTAGGACCCATACCTTGAATAGTTAATACACCTCTTGTAGTTGTGTAGTTAGCTACTGGAGTAAAGATAGAAGGTTTTTCAGTTGGAGTAACATTAGTTACTACATTAAAATCAACTATATTAGATGTATAATTAACTCCATTGTATGTAATAGTTGTATAATATTTATACGCACCATCAGCAATTACTACATTATTAACCTTACTATCGAACACAAAGCTTGATGATCCTGTAATTGCTTTAGTAAAATTTAAGGTGCCAGCACTATTAGTAATAGTTATTACTGGAGTTGAAGCTAATATTTGTGCTTCCGTAAGTTTAACTCCATTAGCAGTTACAACATTATCAAAAGTAATATTATCAAACTTACCATCATTATCAGGTGAGAATGTAGGAGTAGCTGTAGTTGAATTAACTAAGATATTGAATCTATCAACTCTTGTATTAACTTTAAGCGCATTAGATGCAATTCCGTTGTAGGCTACAATGTTGATTTGATTGTCCTGCGGACTGCCTTTGATTGAGTTTACTACCAAGTTAATTCTAACTAATACATCACATGTTTCAATCATTGGTGTTTCAGCAACGCCGTCATGATCTAAAAATTTGTTACATACTACAATTGGGTCTCCGTATAATTTTGAAGTACCTGTGTATGTCTTTGTGCTGATTCTTGAGTCGTACGGACCTGATGCAATATCAGTTTCAACTGGGAAAGCTGGGAATCTAGGATCTAAGTAAAGTGTTCTACCAAGATTCTTGTTAGTTATATTAATAACTGAATTCTTCTCAACACTGAACTTGAAAGTTTCAAAGTTAAGTGATGAATTCATAACCTTATTAGTCAGTGAAGTTAGATCAGAAGTAGATTCAAAAATACCATCATTTGATCCTGCTAAATGAGTATATGTTTTGATTCTAAACATATCATAACCATTGTATTCTCTTGTAGGGGCTGATTGATAACCTGGGACAAGCGTTGAAGCTGGAGATTTGTATTCACATTTGAATTCATCTCTTACAGATTTGTTAATCTCGGTACTGTGATTAGCACATACTGTATTACCTGCTTTATCAGAAGCTTTGATATGTAACTTGTATGATGCGTCTAGCTTAAGTGTTAATTGGAGTACATACCAAATCACCTGTTAATCTAGGATTAGGGTTAGGATCACTTATATTAGTTCCGTTAGCATAAAGCGGGATTTCTTTAAATGATTGTAGTCCATCAAGAGATCTTAATAATGATACATTGTATCCTTTGGGATTAGTTCCAGAGTTCATTCCAGATGTGTAATCCATTGTAGAATTAACCATCGGATCAGTGATTGTAAAGTCTATAGTTGCTTTAGATTCGTTGATAACTGGGATTGTAGCAGCGTTTGGTGAAGATAGTCCGTTGTACTTAATTGATTTTATCTCTGGTGCGATGTCTTCTCTGTTAATAGTCCATCTATTAGGTCTTGTTGTAGCTGGGTCTCCGATTAATTGATTCCACTTGTTAGTTTTATCATATGATGTGTAGATCAATGAATTCTTACCAAGATCTAAACTAATATTGTGATCAAAGTTATTAATTGAATTCAAAGGAATTCTCAAATTATTCAATGATCCTGTAGAAATTATTCCCGCTCCGTCAAGATCTTCTTTCCAGAATTCTAGACTATCAACTTCTTTTGCAATAGTAACTCCGTCGGGTTGAGATGAGTTAACTCTTCCTACAGATCCTTTGATATCAATTGTTGATCCATTAACCCAAATATTATTAAATGGAGAAGTGATAAAGATTGGAGCAGAATTACTTACTTTAAATACATTAATAGTTGAACCATTAACTCCATTAACTTCTGTATCCATTCTAATAACACCACCTGACATAGAAGAATTAGGATTAAAGTTATTAGACAAATCACTTACTACAACTTCTACCCTATAATTACTATCAGTAAGGTCCGCACCATTATCACCTTTACCGTCAAAGTCAAATAGTAAATTGTAATTTCCATCAGAAGATTTTATATTATCTCTATTACACAATACTCCATTACAGTTAGCAATAGTTCTTACTTTAGTTGTACCGTTGTATAGTTCAATTGTAGCATTCTTAAAATTGTTTTCTTTGATTGTTGCTGTGATTGTTGTTTTGTTATCCTTGATTGTAGTTTTTAGATTACTAACTTGAGGTAGTAAAGTATCAACAGTTATTTTTACTGGGATTGACCATGCTGATGTGTTGGCAATTGTTGTTGATCTGTCTTTGGCTTGAGTTGAGATAAAGTAAGACTTACCATCTTCTAACTTAAGGGTATATGTATTATTATTAATTGCAGTAAATGCAGATGTTAAATTCTGATCAGCATTAAATTGGAATACTGGAGATGATTGCCAAGGAATTACAATTGAAGTTCCTGTACCATCGATGTTTTGAGAGATTCTTGCTTGGTATTTAAGTTCATTGTTTGCGAACATGAATCTTGAATATTGCTCTAATGACATTTCTTGATTATTTGCACCAGTACATACTGAACCGTATAATCTTGAAGCAACTCCTACACCATCAACAGTTAAACAGATTTCTTGTCCATTTAAAATATATCTAGAAGCAATTACTGATTTACCATTAATTACTTTACTAATCCATTTTTGATTAAGATTACCATGACATGTTCCAAAATACACTGTTCTGTTATCACTTGTGTTAAAATCTCACCTTTCGCAACCAAACTCCAACCTCATTTTAGCCAGTTCTTCAAAAGATCTTTTTAAGGCTTCTAAATATAGTTTTGATTTTAATTGAAAG
>JAYUKV010000140.1:0-7490 GCA_043764135.1 bacterium
CTGGCAAAAAGAGTATGATGTAAGCGATGAAGAATTAAAGGAGATTATGGAGTATTTCGGATATGGATGGGTTTTTAAAAAGTGTTAAGTCTTCAGATATTTATAAATTATTTATTTGGCTTGTATAATATATCTGTTTAAAGTCAAAAAATATAAACTTTAAGTAAAAAATTTGAACTTAAAAATTCATAACTTTGAATTTCGAAGAAAGTAAAACATTTATATTTGCATTAAAAAATGTCTGCAAGAATAAAATTCTTGCAGACTATAGGTTAAATTAGGCTAAGATTGTTTTCAAATGAGTATCTAACCCTGATGTAAAAATTTGATCTAAGCTAAAAAAGCTAACAATATCATATTTTACATCATCAAGATTATCCAAAGAAGAGTAAAAAGAATCTAAATTTACTCGACCAATCTTAGTAAAGATAATATGAAATTCATCTTGACTGGTGAGTCTGGACGCTGTATTTCGAATCCAATTGGGAAGTAAATTCCTATCAGCACATGCACCATCTAAAAAGATATAAGCAATTGTTTTACTTTTCTCGAGGGGATTGGCTTTTCTAGCATTATGAACCTTGAAAGCATGATCAAGGGCTGGGATGATGTAATCTTCGCCGCTAGATCGTTGGCTGAGAAAACGGCTAAATGATGAACTACCAAGAACGCAATCTTGTTCATACCAAAATGTATCATCAAAAATACAAAGATCTGGTGCAGGATCAGAAATCATTACCTGTTGAACATAAGCAAGTGCAAGTTCATTTGCAGCTTGTTCTCGAGATAAATTGGATGTTGAAGTTTTAGATCCGAACAGACCATTTTTAACAGTTTCAACGACCATAGGTGTATCAAAATTAAAACCCATTGATCCTGAACCATCTTTAATGATAACAGAATTTGTACCCTTGAGTTGTTCTAAAACTTGGTTAGTAGATTCATCGTACTCGTGAATAACTTGAAACATAGATTTCAACCTTCAATTGTTTTTGAATTTTTTTTTGGACAATTTTTAAAATGCATTAAAAGTTAATTATTGTCAAGTTAATAAGATTAAATTTATAACAAGATCAGAGTAAAAGTATTGAAATTAATTAAACAATAGGTTCTTTAAATAAATACATTGGTTGTTTATATAGAATTTTAGTTTTATTTTTTGGAAGGGCTGTTTTATTCAATTCAAATTAAGAAGTTATTAGAAAAATTAACATAATTATAGAATAAATTACCACATTAAACAATTAATGAGGCAATTTTAAAATTTATTACTTCAAAACTAATCCATTATGATCAGAGAACTTCATTCTAACAGAGTTTAGCATTTTTAGTTTCATTGATTGGATGTTCTTTGTTAGGATGAAGTCTATTCTTGATGAGTGTTTTGGGAATGTGATTTTTTGGGTTGAAGGGTAGTGATGAAAATTGGGAAAAAACATTTCATTCTCAAGGATATCAAAATTGAAATCACCACCAATTACAATTTTTGAATCTGGCAAGGTGTTTATGTAGGTTGAGATTTCAATTAATTGTGAATGTAGAACTTGTAGTTTAAGGTCTACTTTTTTTTCTTTTTTGTTAAAGGCTGAAGTTGTGTGAGTGTTTACGACATCAATTGATTCATCATTACCACTTATTCTCAAATGTAGATAACCTTTTTTGGAAATATGGGATACGATTTGAGGTGATCTTACAACTCCTTGTTTGGTATAATCATTGTAAAATAACTCAAAGTGATACCCTGATAGTATTAGTCTATCAAAAATAGATTTTTTTATAAGTATTACCAAACCACCTTGTATAAAAAGTCTGTTTGTTTTGTAGAGTGGTAGGTATTCTTCGAAAAGATTCGAGTTCTTAATCAACCATCTTTCCAAAAAGACTTCTTGCATTAAAATCAGGTCAGAATCATAAGGTTTAATTTTTGTTAAAAATTGTTTTATATTTTTTCTGGCTTTTACAAAATTAGGGAAGCCGTGGATATTCTGGGATACAATCGTTCGAAAAACAAAGGGCATAAGTTTTTACTCCAATTCTAATCAATTTTTATTCAAACTCTGATGGGTCTACTACTTTGGCAGTTGGGTGTTTAATAAATACTTTGCCATTCAAATGATCTATTTCGTGTTGAATGACACGAGATAGCCAGTTCTTGGCTTTTAGAACTTGGTTTTTACCGTCTTCGTCTTGGTATTCAACCACAATATTGGCTGGTCTTACTAGCCAGTACCATTGATCTGGGAAAGATAAGCATCCTTCAATCATTCTATTTTTAATTTCTGAATAAAATGTTATCTTGGGATTGATCATAATAAAGTCAGGAATTTTCATTTTACGAGCCTCTTCTGGATTTTCTGACATATTGATTATGCAGATATTAAGAGACTCTCCTATTTGAGGAGCTGCTAAGCCTATACCTTTACTATCAACAAGATGCCACATATCATTTATAACATTCTTTACATAGTCAGATATAGGAAATTCTACGTCTTTAGCTTGTTCTAATAGTATTTTATTAGGATAAGTCAAGATTGACCTTTCTATGGATCTGTTCATATACATAACTAACATTGCCAAAAAATAGTATAATTGTCAAAATAGGGTGTCATGGCTTTATTATCTATTTCATCATTCTTATTAACAGATCCGAATTACAGATTTGCATTAATGTACAATCTGTTAGACAACAAAATCTGTGAGATTATTCATGAACAATTTGGCCAAGCTAACGTAAGATTCCAAATCAAAATAAAAGCTGATAGAGTTAATATTGGATTGTGGTATCTTGATAAATATTACAATGCTTTTTTTAAAGTAAATGAAAAAAGAATTGTAAGAGAACTAGAACAAGATCTTAAAAAATTTCAAATAGATCAAAAAAAACCTTACCGAGTATTTATAAACTATCATGGGAACAACTAAATATCTTCAGATAATATTGAATCACACAATTAATAAACTCAATATTATTGTCTTTGTCTTTTCATTTCTTCTAATCTTTATTGGGAGGTTTAATGAAGGGATTATCAGCGCTACAATTATATTTTTTAATATTGTTGTAGGTGCTTTTCAAGAGATAAGAGCTAAACAGAAATTAGAAAAATTAACACTAAGAAACTCTATAGAATATGTTACCACAAGAGATGGCCAGCAACTCATTCTTAAACAGGACCAAATTCAAGTTGGTGATATAATAAAATTAGAATATGGCTATCAAATTCCTGTTGATGGTGTTATAATTAATGGTTATATTCGTATTGATCAATCATTTCTTACAGGAGAAAGTGACCTAATTGATACTAGAATTGACTCCCATGTCTATGCTGGATCTAATATATTCTCTGGATCAGCAGAATTGAAGGCAACCCATACATTTGAACAATCAAAAGTAAAAGAAATGGAGAGAAAAGGAAAGATTTTTGGTATAAAAAATACACCTATTGAAAGAAAAATTAATACTTTAATTAGTTTAATATTATTTTATATTTTTTGGTTTATTCTTTTTTCTACTGGGTATTTGATCTATAGAGGTGTAAACTTTTCTACAATAGTTCTTGTTAATTCGGTTATTAGTGGTTTAATTCCTTCTACACTTTTAGCTATGGTAACAGTTGTATATTCTTGGTCGGTTGCAAAGACTTTTCTTAATAAAGAAAACCTTTTACCTCAAAAGCTAAATGCCTATGAATCATTATCGAATGTAGAAGTAATTTGTTTTGATAAAACAGGTACACTTACTACTAATCAAATTGAATTTGTTGATTATTACGTTAATGAAGAGATCTTAAGTAGGGATTATTTTAACAAATATTCAGCTATTTTTGGTCAATATACCAAGAATCACACTAGAACTTCAGAGGTTATTTATAATAACTTTTCAACCCCACAAAACGTTGAAATTATTGAAGATCTTCCTTTTAGTTCAGATAGGAAATATTCATCTTTGAAATTTTTAGATAATGGTAAGGAAGTAAAAATTACAATGGGGGCGCTTGAAGTAATCCTACCTAACAATCAATTATTAATAACTAAAATTAAACAATATCAACAACAAGGCCTAAGAGTTGTCGCTTCAAAGATAAGTTACAAAAATACTGAAGTTTTGATGGGATATTACATACTACAAGAAGGTCTGAGAACAGATATATTAGATGTTTTTCAAGCCCTTGAAAAAAATGGAATTGAGTATAAAATTATATCTGGAGATAATCCATTATCTGTTTTAGCAGTAGCTAATAATATAGGTCTTAAAATAAACAAAGACCAAATTCTATCAGGATCTGATATCAAATCAATGCCAAGCAAAGTACTATTAAAGCTTCTTCCAAATATTAAAATATTTGGTCGTATGACACCTGAAGATAAAGAGAGAGTTATAGGTTTAATTAAAGAAACTAAGTATGTTGCAATGGTAGGTGATGGTATCAATGATCTATTGCCTATTAAGAAAGCAGATTTAGGAATTGTTTTACAATCTGGATCTTCAGCTACAAGGCTGGCATCTGATCTGATATTATTAAACGACGATTATAAATCGCTAATATCTTGTTTAGAGTATGGTAAAATTAGTAAATTTATTCTTAATTCATTGTATGGGATTTTCTTTACAAGATTTATATATCTTTCAGTATTATATTTAACTTTAAGTCTCATTCTTAGATTCTTACCATTTACTATAATACATACTTCCTTGATTTCACTTTTGAGTGTTGGTCTTGGGGTCTTATTTTTATTTGCTGTCGTAAATAAATATCAGCTTACTTGGCCGACTCTTAATAGAGTAGAGTTTATTCTACCTATATCTTTACTTACTATATTGCTTTCTCTTGGTCTTGTTTATTCTTTATATGAAAATAATATATCTTTAAGTAAAATTGCTACGAGCTTGGTTGTATACTTGGTTTTTTGTGCATTAGGAGTTAATCTTCTTTCGATCATTCCTACAAAAGAAAATGTAAATTGGTTAAATATAAGGTATATAATTTTGATGTTTTTGAGCCAAATATCGATTTTTCTATTCTTGTTGTTGATTATCAATACTAAAACATTGGCAAATATATGGTCATTAACCCAATTAAATATGTATGACTATACAAGAATCGGATTCTATATGATATTTTGGATAATAGGGTTCATATTAATTTATTTACTTGATATACAAATTAGAAAGTTAGTATTATTCTTGCTAAATAAAATTAAAATCTTTCAAAATCGATTTTTGCCTAACTTGTCAAAAAAATAAAATTTTTAAATTATACAATACATGATTTTGAGTGAAAAATTGTTGTCACTTATCAAAGTGATTTGCAATCTAGAAAAGAAAGATGAAGACAAACTCAAATGGCAATCCGCTTACTTAGAAGTGTTCGAAAAAGGATATTTTACTCTATCAAGAGATAACATTGAAAAAATTTTAAATCCGCATCCGATTGACTCACCATTTACCACTTATGGAGAAATTGTTTTAATAAAACACATAAAAAGAATTAATCTAGATATTAGGCAACTTAAAAAAACAGTAGAAGTTGCAGTAAGATTCTTAGATGGTTGTCTAGAGGTGTCGAATTTCTCAAAAGAAGCAAGAGCCATTGTAGATGGTTATCGCAAAATTGGATTAGGAGTAGCTGATTATGATAGTTATTGTGTCCAAACAAACCAGGACCAATACAAAGCCATTAAAACCATTGGTGAATTAATTTCAGATACCTCTTATAGAACTAGTGAGGAATTAGCTATTGAAAAAGGGTCCATTACAGAATTAGAAAATTCAAAGTCTTACAACAAAGGTAAGGCTTTTGCACGCTATATAAATAAATCTACAGATGTAATTATTGATGGATATTCCTTAAAACAAATAGTAAACGATGGAAAGGGTTCATATGATGAATATTATTTAGTTCCTAGAAGAAATACTCATATACTATTATTACCTAATCAAGAATTATGGTTTCCCTATACAGATAGAGTAGAGGGTGATTCAGTGCCATATATAGCAGATGAACAAGAATTAGTAACTAAATTCTCAAAAGGTGAATTGGTACAGATTATTAATGAATCAAGCGAGAATTACAAGAAGTCTTTTCAAATTATTGATATTAGAAAAAAACAAAATAAATACTTATATATTTTACGTTCAGAATCTAATGAAAAGAAAATTGAAACACAAGAAGAAGACTTGGGATCAGTTGATTTAAATACAGTCTTGTCTAAATTGAATTCTAATGTGTTAAAAGATGGTAATTCAGTCTTAAATATAAAGCTTGTAGGATTAATACTTAACAACAATGATACTAAGGTCCTAGTTACCAAAGAAGAAGGTAAGATTTTGGAATTCTCAACTGTAGATGAGATGAGTCCGGAGATATCATTAATCGAAAGTATTAAACAGAGCTATGAAGTTAGTTGTGAAATACTCGACGAGATTGGTACAGTTCTAACTAACAATACTCTTTATATTGCTTATTGGTTGAACACAATTGAAGGTAATACAGATATGTTAAAGTGGGTAGAGGTTGTAAACTTTACAAACAATGAAGTCTACTCAAGAATTTTCATGAAACTAAATCGCAAAAAGAAAATTTATTCACAATACGAAGCGATAATAAAAAACCTTGAAGAGGACAAAGATAGAATTCTAAACGTCCAATCACAAGCTAAATCAATACTAGTTGTTCACGAAAGACCTAAACAACAATTATCTCTATCTGAAAGATTGAATTCTTTGTTTGGGCTTAAAACTAGACCAAAAGAGTATTTGAGACTTCAAGGTGGTAATAATGTTGAAGATTTTGAGTATGATGATTCTAGATATCTTCTCTCATTACAACAAAATATTCTAACCGATGAATTCGGTACAGTTAAAATAATAATGGAGTATTCCAAAAATGGTATAAAAAGTATACAACTTTACCCAGAATTCTTTAAATCTGAAGAAAGATTCTTGTTAGACTTGTATATAGAATTGATAAACTTGTGTCTTCAAAACCAAGTCTCTAAGATTGAGCTTATAAAACTTCTTTATAAATATGAAAGAGAGCTTGGTGAATTTTCATTGATTGAGGTAGTAAGATTAATAAGACAATCACTAAATTCTTCACCTGATAACTTTAATGATTTATCAAATAAGGTTTATTAATTTAATTGTTTAAAACAATAGTTAAAATAGTATAAATTGACTAAAAATTTAAATTTATTTATAAAAATTACGCCATCAAAAGTGGTACAAAGTTAGTTTTTAAGCATAAGTAAAATAAACTCTGGTAATATATCTGCTTGCGATATTACTGGAAACTTTGTTGAAACTCTCCCTTCGGGGAGAGTTTCAATTTATAAATATTTTTATACAGGAAAAAATTTTTAAAAAATAACCCAGAAAGAATCTGAATTATCAAAAATTATAGCCTATTCACCTTTTAATTGTACAAAATAATCGAATAAAATTTATCTAGATATTGATTCTGTTATTTATCTCTTTACCCAATGGTAAAAGA
>JAYUKV010000141.1:0-2233 GCA_043764135.1 bacterium
CTACCACAAAGACCATTCGGTCTTTGTGCAACAGAGAAGAGGTTTGTTTAGGTATTTTGGGACAAAGAAAGCTGTCCCGTGTTTAGTGGGACAGCTCTGAGTTTAACTAGGTGTAATGAAACATTTTTACATGCTTCATTGAAGTATCTTTGCTCTAACTGTGAATTTATCTGTGGAAAAAGAGAGCATGCTTTCGTCAAATGGTTCTTCAAAAATCAATAGATTATCATTGGGATGATAATTGACATGAAGTACGATCTGCTGGTCGTTGTGCTTGAATTGGTACATTTTTTCTCGATATCCTTGGTTAAGATCTTCCATGATTTTTTGAATCATAAGACTTGAAAGATTTTCAGAATTGGTCGATGAAAGATCGTGAGTAATCGAGGTTTTAGATGTATTATCTTTTCTAAAAGAATTGAGAACAATCTCCAATGCTTCTACAAGATAAACCAAAGTATCAATGGTTAGTCGAATCAAATCTTGGGTGTAAGAATTGATTTGGTCGCTAAATTGAGATTGAAATTTGAGAATTGAGTAGAGAATATTCTTGCTCTTATCGATAAAAAGTCTTGAAGTAGAGTGATAATTCCAAGAGGAGGATACCAAGAAGGAATTTACACTTGCTTGAAGGTCTTGTACATTGATTTGAGCGGAGATATACTGAGCGATGATCATTCCAATGAATTCAGATTGTACTTGCTTAGCCAGTAACACTCCTTTTGAGAGCAGGTTAATTGTAAGTGCTTTGGTAAATTGAGGATTATCGACTCCACTTGTGGTGGAAAAATCACGAGAAAGATTCATTACAATCAAGGAGCTATGATAAATAACTCGCAAACGCTCTTCAGAATAGTGATTAATTGACTTGATTTTTCTATTAATCAGATAAGCTCTAGCTTTTGTGAGGCGTACTTGGTATGCAAGATTATCCAATGATTCGGTGCAGGAATCTTTAACCCAAATAGCAGTGTTAATCGAGTTTTTCTTGGAAAGTCGTAGCATCTTACGAATCAATACTCTAACTAGTCGCAATGCATAAATGCTTAATTGAGCAACTTGACTCAACAAATGCAAAGTTAAGCGACTAAATGCATTGACTGTAAACAAACCGGTTGTGAATACAATTCTAACAGATTGAAAAGTTGCAATTCTAACAGACGGAACAAGAAGCAGTAAAGGTGTTAAACCTACAGGTGTAGGAATTGAGACAACTTGTTGCGTATCTATTTGTTTGGTTGTTGTAACTTTATACCCCCTGTGTTGGGCGATAAGGTTTTTAAGACTTTGGTCTTTGATTATTTTGCTGTCTGATTGATTGATCTTGCTTAGAATTTCCATTCTTTCAAGATCAGTTCCCATAGGGTAGTTTTTCTCAAGTAGTTGTTTAATATATTCATCTCTAAATTTTACTTCTTCAGGAGGTAGCTTACTAATTGTAACTATATCTGATTTGTAAGTTTTAATTGACTCAATTGCTTTTAAGATTAAAGCATCTCTTGACACTGCTTTTTGAAGGTTTGGTTGATCTGGGTTAAATACAGATTCAAACCCTCTATCATTGTTTTCATCAGAAGCCATTGCTTGAATTTCAATTTTGGCTTCTTTTACTCTATGAGAAGCGTTGTTGTTGCAGGAAGGAACGTTTTGAATTAGATTCCGCGGTTCTTTAATAGGAACTTTAGAATAATCAGTTGCATTTTTAACTTGTGTTGCAATTTGTGCTTTTACAACATCAGTTGATACAACTTTTCCGAATTGGCTCAAATTAGCTTCACTATGATAAGTCACAGTGTTGCATATGGAAAGCGGCATTATGTAGTCAATAAAGTTTGGCTCAGGGTTGACTTTTGGGTCAAGGTTCCATTGCCAAGAAAATTTGTTATCGGACCCTTTTTCATGTACAGATTCAGTGCGTAGACCAAAATCTTCTTTAACTGGTTTTACAGATTTGTCTTCACCATAAAATGGAGAAATAAAATATAGTAGACCTCCGACTAAACCGATTGTCAGTGATGACAATGCTTTGCTGAAATTGGACATTGCTTAACTCCTGTTTTAATCCAATTAGGAATAAAGAATCATTACCAAAGTAAATTATTTTTGGCAAATTATTATAAAGTTCTTAATTGTTTATAGGTCGTTCCTCAAATAGCACCTAAAACTTATAATTAAGTTTTAGTGCTATTTTTTTGTTGTAATCGTGGATGAATATTCTAATACTAGCTTCATG
>JAYUKV010000142.1:0-7414 GCA_043764135.1 bacterium
TTTAAGAACTCTTAATAGCACAAAAGAAAACATTCAAAAAAACTTAGATCATTGTTTGATAAATATGTACAGTTGAGCTATGAGTTAGCTATAAATAAAAATAAATCCACCCTCATCGAATGAGGGTGGCTTCGTTAAACTGTTAATGAGAAGTTCGTTGGGTCAACCCTTGGAACAAGAGATATACTCCAAAGAACACTCCCACAGCTAGAAAACCAACTAATGCACCTGGTGCAGTTAACACCATAGTAGGAATCTTCACAAAATTGTTTGGATACTTGAACCGTGTTTCGAACTGCCCGAACAACCCAGAACCGCTGGGAAAAAGTGCGACAATCCATGCTAATGTTGCCATATAGACATACAAGCCGACCCCACCTACCACCAAAAGGTTAAATACGATTGGAGGGATTGTAAATGAAACTGCCATGATGCATATCCTGAAATATTGTGAATCGATAAATAAAGCATAGCATTCAATTAAATACATGTCAAATTCTTTGCGAACTAAGATTAATATTATATTAAAATATTCTTCCCCAATCTATTTACTAATACTTCAGGTACAATTACAGAGCCGTCCTCTTGTTGAAATTGTTCTAAAATTGCAAACATTGTTCTATTAGTTACACCTGTACAGTTAAGGGAGTGGGCAAGTTGCTTGTCTCCATTGGAGTCGATAAATGTAATGTTTAGATTGCGTGTTTGATAGTCTGTACAGTTAGATGAAGATGCTAACTCTCTATATTGATCTTGCGCTGGGAACCAAGCTTCGATGTCGATTTGTCTGTTGTTCTTTATTGATATATCACCAGTGCAGACTTCTAAGTGTTGGAAATGAAGGCCGAGAGATATCATATTGTCAGTAAAAATTTTAGTTATAAGGTCAAATACTGTATTTGAATCTTCAGGTTTACAAATTGCAACAGTCTCTATCTTATCGAATTGATGAACTCTGATACCGCCTTGAGTATCCTTACCATATGATCCAGCTTCTTTTCTAAAGCAGGGTGTCAATGCTGTTAGTAATTGTGGTTTAGTAAGATCAATTGTTGCGTTGGAATTCATATACATTAATGGGGCTTCTGAAGTTCCAACTAGATAAAATGCCTTATCTCCTGCATTTACTACATAAGCATCTTCCAATCCATCTGGGAAGAATCCTGTTCCGTACATAGTTTTTTCATTAACCATAATAGGTGGTATTACATAGTCGAATCCTTGGGCTACAATTTGTTCTAGAATGTAGTCGAATAATGCTTTTTGAAGTAGTGCTAAATCACCTTTTATATAGTACCCTCTTGTACCAAATGCTTCCACTCCTTTTTCACCTAAATAATTTTTCTTAAATATTGGTAATTCATGGTAATGCTTAGGGGTAAATGTGAAGGTTGATTTATCTCCAAAATATTCATTTACCTTGTTATCATCTGAGTCTTTCCCAACTGGGGTATGCTCGGAAGTGAGGTTTGGGATTTTGTATAATAATTCTTCAACTTTTGTTTTTATCTTGGATGTTGAAAGTTCTAATTCCTTTATAGATTCTGATAACGATTTCATTGATGCGATAGCGTTTGCTTTTTCAACTCCTTCTAATTTTATCACTTCATCGTTAAATTGATTTTTTTTATGTCTTAATGAATCTAGACTTTTTTGTTCTTCTAACAGATTTGTATATTCTTTAGCTAGATCTAAAGCCAGTTGAGGGTCCTTATTTCTTTTAGTAAGCTCTTGGGCGAATAGTTCTGGGTTTTTTGTTAGTTGTTTGATATCTACCATAGTATGTAATATGTGTATTAATTAAAATTAATTTTGTAAATAGTTGGGGGGTTTAGTAATCTAAGTGGTAATATTGTTTCCCCTAAACCGCATGATAAAAATAGTTTTCCTTGATCTTTAACATCATAGAGTCCCTCAAAATATTTTGACTTGTGATTGCCATAATTATTATATGCGATTTGAGACAAAACTGGTATTTTTATCTGTCCACAATGTGAATGACCCGCTAAAGTTATCTGATTGTTGTTTTTTGGTAACTTACCTATTGTGTCTGCTTCGTGTGTTAAATAAACTCTATTCTTATTATCTGTAGATGTGGGAATAGTTGAATAGGTGGTTGCTTGGGAAGAAATACCAATAAGTTCTATATCTGGCATGCTAATTGATTCGTTGTCTATTACTTTTATACCATTAGATTCGAGGGATTTAATTAATTGTAAGCTAAATTCTGTCGGTTCTTGAATTGTTTTTGGTTTGCTACTCTTCTTGTACTGGAAGTCGTGATTACCTAGTACAGTATATTGTGGGAATTTAATTGTACCTATCTGACGAATGGGAGATTCTAATTCTTGGTTAGTAAGATTTTCAGCCCAATCACCTCCCCAAAGGACCATATCTACATTATCTAGAGTGTTAATTTTGTTGGCAACTTGGGTTGCAAAATTAGTATTTTTAAGTTTTGAGAAGTGTAGGTCAGAAACAAATACTAATTTGGTATTTATACCCATTGGTATATTAATCTCTTTAATATTAATAATATTGGGTTCTACAAAAAACATCCAACTAATAGCTATCATAAAAAGACAAATTAGCAATGATATAACTCTTAAAATTGCAGAAACTAATTTAAACGCAAGGACCAAAGATAGAATTAATAATGGAATTGATAGAAGATAGCTGTAGCTTGAAAGTAAGATTAAGAATTGGTCCATAGAATTAAGTGTTTTGTGAAAGTTTAAAGAAGGTTAGGAATATTTGAGTTATTGTTAGGTTTAACTTTAGGCTCTTTATTTGGGTTATTATTCGGTTTTAAATTGGTTGAGGGTGCAGTTGGGTTAACTGTTGGGTCTGTCGGTACTGGAATAGTGTTAGGTGGTGTGGATGTTCCTGTACCTGGATTAGTATTAGGTCCACCTGGTGTTGGAATTGCTGGATTGGTTGGAGTAACTACTGGTTTTTTAAACTCAATATTTCTTAAGAGTTTTGTAGTTTTAGAACCTAACGAGTTATTTACAATGATATATATATTGTATTTACCATCTTCAATCTCAGTTATAGGATAAGAAATTGGCGTATCTCCTTCCTTTGAGGTTGTATATTCTTTACCACCTAACACACCTTTAATTGTCAGGGTAGTTGAAAGAATCTTGTTAGTTTTGGTAGTGTCCTCAGAAGGTTTAGCTGTTGCTGTAACAGTTATAGTGTCCTTTGAAAATAATGTGTTTTCGTTAATATTTGTAACTATATTATCTTGACCCAAGTTGTCTGATCTCACCTGACAAGAATTAGAAAGATAACCATTTAACGAATTTTTCTGATCATTGAATTCGGCTCTATCCGGGAATAAAGAATGGGTTTTAAGACAAATAACTTCTTCATCAAAATCATTTTTTACATTTGTAGAAGAGATGACAGTTCTAGTTCTAAATATATTATCCTTGTCAGTATAAGCAACCCCCTTAACACTATTTAATTTTCCAATTTGGGATTGGGTTAAAAGTTCTTCTTTTACATTTGTTTCTCCATCATTAGGAAGAAGTCCTGTTCTTGCATTTATTTTTGTAGGGATTAAGCCTTCTTTAGAAAATGGTTTAGGAGTCTTATCGGTATGTAGATTAGACATCATTTTTTGCCATACAGGTACTATTGTTGAACCTGATTCTCCAAGTCCATGCGATGTTGAACCTCCATCTGCATTTACCTTCCCTGTCCATGCTAGAACTGTGTAATAGGGGGTTCCTCCAATAGCTGATAAATCACCAACCCTGTTAACTCCTCCAACATCTACTTGTGCAGTTCCTGACTTAGCAGCAATTGAATTTTCACCTTGCCAATTTGGTAGTTCAAAGAATGGTGCTGAATTTACAATTATTCCATTCCTTCTAGTATTATAGTCAGAAATAACATTTGTTACTTGCCTTGCTATGCCAGCGTCTACTTGTTGTATTGAGTTGTACAGCTTATCGATATCTGACTTTGAATAAACAAGTTTTTCATTCTGTTTGATTTCAAGAATTGGTCTTGCTTCATTATACCTACCATTATTTAATAAAGTAGCCATCGCATTAGCATGTGAAATTGTACTTACATTACATGATCCAATAGCAACAAGAGTAGTAGTTAAACATTCTTTTTCATTAGGAGCGTACCTTAATCCTGCTTGCTTAGCATAAGCTACTGCATTTGTTATTCCTTCAGATCCTGCAAATCCATTTTCACTGTTTTGTGAAAGATACATTGATTCTTCAGCAACAGTATTAAGTGAAGATTGCAAAGCATATCTAATTGATACTGGACCATCATTTCTATTTACGATTGCATTTGTTCTAATTTTTTGGATCAAAGGATCTGTGTATTTTACGTCCGGCATTACTGTACCTGGATTAAATCCATTGTTAAATGCAGAGGCATAATAATAAGGTTTTGTGGAAGATCCAGGGTGGAAATATCCATATGTTCCTGTTACAGTGTTTACCTTATCAGCATCAAAGTTTCCTATCATCGCAATAACTTCCGATGTTGAAGTATCTAATGCAACAGAACCAAACATATTAACACCTCCATTAGTAATTCTGTATTTTGTAGCATCTAATGCATCTTCCATTGACTTTTGTTTTTTCAGATCAAAAGTAGTTTTAATTGTATAGTTACCATACAAAAGTGCATTTTCAAGTTCAGCTTGTTTAGTTGCAATAGAATTAAATCTTGAACCCAATTCATCTTTTACATATTCCACAAGATAAGGATACTGTGATTGTGCAGAATAAGCACCTTTATCCAAAAATCCATACTGTTCAAAAGGCACAGCTTTAGCTTGTTTAGCTTGTTCTGCAGTTAGTAACGGTTTTTTATTCTCTATAACTTCAACTGTAGAAAGTTTATCTAGACAGTCATCTATAACTTTTTTTAAGTATCCCCACGTTTTAGTTTCGGTTTGAGAGACTATTTCAGGGTTAGCTAGCTTGTTGTTAATTGCAGTTGAATAATGATCAGGCAGGTTAGGCATAGAAGCTAAGAAACAAGCTTTATGCGGGCTTATGTTTTTTTCTCCTTGTTCGTTTACTCCATGGCCAAAGAACAATTTAGATCCAGCTTGGACTCCATTGGAATTACGCCCAAAAGTAATATTATTAAAATATATTTCTAAAATATCTTCTTTTGTTAAATCATCAGAGGATTTGATGGTTTGCAATAACTCATTGTATTTTCTAGTTATTGTTTGGTCGTCATTTCCAGTTATATTTTTTACAATTTGTTGGAATAATCCAGACCCTCCACGACATGATTCGCCGTTTCTAGTTACGATGTTTTTGGCACAGCTATATATTGCGCCTCCTAAGTTATACCAAGGGACGCCGTTTGGATCTTTGTAAAATCTTTCTTGCTCTCTTACTATTAGAGCATGTTGTAAAAGTTCTGGAACTTGATTGAGAGCAATTTTTTCTTTACGTGCGTCAATTTTGTAATCGTATATAACTTCACCATTTCTATCTAAAATTTTAGAAGCCCCTCTTTCAAAAGCTTTGTTGATAGTTTCTTTAAGATTAGGAGCTGATCTAAAGTCCGAAAAGACTTTTATAGATATCCCAGCAACTAATAATATCACCAAGATAGATAATATCTTAAGTGCTATTAGGAAAGCAGGGTGTTTAAACCATTTAATCTTCTTTGGGGTAGGTGGAATTTTGGTTTGATTGTGTGTTGATTGGTTAGAGTTTTCTTTAGAAATGAATTCTACTTCTAACGGTTTGATATCAGCCATATAGATATTTTTTACTCAATAAGTAATTCTATGTCAAAAAAATAACTTACCTCATCAAAAAAGTAAGTTTTTGTTTGTAAAAAGAACTTAGTCGTAATTAAGATTTGCTTCATAACGACAAATTTCCTCATTTTCCTTAATTCTGTTAAATGTGTCCAATAAGATTTCTACACATTTAGAGTTGTCATAGTTTTGAATCTCTTTGAGAAGCATAGCGTAAGTAAATTGTGCTTCTAAGGGAAGCACAGCTTTGAATTCACCACTATTAGTTCTTAACAAAGACCAAGTTAACTTACGCATCGAGTAATACCTGTTAAGATCAGGGATTGCTGCTCTTTTGCTTTCAAGGCTAAGTCCACCAATCAAGTCTTTGAATTCTGATAAAGATAGTTGATGTATTTCTTTGGTATCGCTCATTTGGGATTCCTCCTACTATGATATATACAAAGATTATCCAATGCAAAATTAATTTTTTGTTAATTCTGATTTTAATCTACAACCTCTTTTACAGTTATATTTGATAAAATATTTTCTATTGCTGTCAATTGGGAGGTTGATAAGCTAATATTCAAATTTTTTTGAAACTCGTCAATAAAATTGTCAGGATAAGAGGGCAAATAGGCTCCGGTTTTACGTTCATATTGATTAAGTTTGTTTAAAAAAACCATATTTAAAAATGCCTGAAAATTATTCCAATTTCTGATTCCATTATTAAATTCTTCAACATTCTTAGGTCTGTGTATTAAATTCATATCTAACAATTGAGGAATAACATTATTATCCGGGATTAAACCTTTAAGATTAAGAATCATAGCTTCTCGGGGAATAAGATTGAATATCTTATTTAACTGTTTTGTTCTAATTGTATAATTGAGTTGTATATATACCGGTCTATAATAATTCTGACGTTTCAACCGCCCTAGCTCGAAGTCATCTGAAGGAGTACTAAATTCTGAAATTTCTTGAAGATTGTAGTATGAGGTAGATTTGGTTAAAAGAACTTGATATTGTTTATTATTGTTAAATGATTTGAGATAAGAAAGTTTTTTGCCAAAGTCGTATATAGTAACAGGGTATAAAAGAGATGAATCTTTAAATTCAATTACTTGAAACTTTCCTTTATTGGTTATTGTTTTGACCTGTCCAGTCAAAAAAATTAATCCATTTTCAGACTTAATGTCTGGACTAATTACCTCTAATCTAAAGGGTAAATAGGTAATTAATTTGTACAAATCAAAACCCATTTTTTCTAATCTGGAAGAGTAATAAGTACCGATTAATTGTGAAAGCATGTAATTATATTCTTGACAAAGTTGTATAGTTTTGTCTATAATTATTTCATAGTTACATGTTGCGAATTAATAGAATTATTTCAATTAATTAATCACCTTGTATATAGATGGCGCTATCGTATAGTGGTTAGTACTCAGGATTTTCATTCCTGCAAGCGGGGTTCAATTCCCCGTAGCGCTGCCAAAAAAATTCCCTTAGGGGTTATTTTTTTTTGGTTAAAATAGATTTATAGACACAAAAATGACTGTTTTTAGTGATAGTTTATTTGGCATTGCTTAAATCAAATAGATCAATAATATTATCCTCATGAATATTCATGAGGATATATTTTGTATTAAGTGTAATTGCAAAGACAAAGTT
>JAYUKV010000143.1:0-7055 GCA_043764135.1 bacterium
TTTAAAGGGTTTGTTACAGTTTAAAGAGGATTATCGCACTCTTAGCTCACAATACGACACATTTGCGATTCGTCGCGAATTTGTCGGTTGTAAATTGGCTCAAGATTGCCAATCATATATTGGTACAACTGAGGCATTTACTGTTCCGAATATTCTCAGTTTAAAAGCTGGTTTCAGTTGGGCAGAAATCATGAAATTGGCAAATTGGGACGCACTAAACGACCCTACCTCTTGGATTGAAGAAGTCCAATTGATGAACCAAATAATTTTGGATCATCAATTTAGAAATGTTTCAATTCTATCTGATCATTTACCAGAGGTTCCTGTATTCGATACATATCGCTGCATCCCAAACGCTGGCTTCACATACAAGAAGTCGGTTATTTTGATGAGTGGCAATTGCTGTGTTGGTAAAACTTCATTAATTCTAAGTGAGGAATTACCGATTCTATTAAAAGAGGAAACAGATTTTCGTAATTACTTAGAGGGTGTTATCGCAAGTGATGATTTTAAGGTAAAATTACGAGGTTGGTTCTTCGATGAACTGGACCACAAGGGAGTCAAATTCGAGGGGTTGGTTCATTTACATTCAATGGCTATTACAGATCTTATCATGAACAAGAGTTCATCACTAGGCCTATCAACGATTCTTGATGGACGTTTCCTCTGCGAGGAGGAGATAAGTCGGGTTTTCAATCTAGGTAAATGGGCCAATTTTGGTCATGTAGTCATCTCAATTGATGGCGACACAGAAGACTTGATCGAAAGATCAAAGACACGCAAGTGCCCTAGAATTGAAGAAAGTGTAATTCGTTCCGGTCAGTATGCAGCACGCAACAGCCGTTGTACTCTGCTAAATACTGGTTACAGTGTATACTTTTTCAAGACTTTGGGGTATGGTGCAAATATTCGACGAGTATTTGCAGCTGAATGCCACAGGGGATATTTCCAAGTATGGCATCGATACTATATTGAAGAAATAATCCCTTGCCAAAACGTCGCTCACAACAACGCGCTTGCACTAGCCCAATCTCAGCACGAATTAGGTTAGCTTACACTCACTCTTTGTATTATTTTACAAAGAGTGAATTTTATTTGACAAATTCAGTTATTTAAAATATAAACTATCTAGATTTAGTGTTGAAATTACAACTCTAATAAAGAAAACCACAACAAGGAAAAAAGAAAAATGTTTGTTTTAAACTTTTTAGCTAACTGTCTAGTATTTGCGGGAACTATTTATTTGGGTCTAGCAACAATCAATGGCGATACTGGTCATGACGCGTTTTCTAACGAAAACTTGATTACGTTGCTGATCTGCGCACTAGTCTCTGTATTTGCTGAAGGGTTGGCAAATATCTTTACTGCGCTAGTTGCATTGGTCACTTCAGTCTTCACTTTGGGGATTGGGTTGATTGTTTGGATCTTTGCTGCTTCGGCCTTCACTGGCTGGGTTACATTGGCAATTCTCGCCCATTTTAACTTGGGATATAACTATATCCCAGGTGAGTTTTGGCAAAACTTCTTAATCTGGACTTTGCTTGGCTATTCATTTAGTAGCTCAAGTTCTTCATCCAGTTCAAACGATGATTAATTGATACAACTCCTCTTGCATTTAAATAAAATGCAAGAGGAAATTTTTTAAATTTAACCAATTTCTAAAGCAATTTCTAATAATTCTTTTGACATAAATATTTAAAATTTATTACTTTATAATATATGGAAAATATAAATTTGGACGACTTAAATGAAGGATTATTGTTTATTTTCGTTGGTAAAACAGAGCACCTACCCCATTCTATGGAAAAGTTTGAACATAAAGCCAATGTTTACTTTACCCCAGAGATTAAATTAAATAATCATACAGACAAATATATAGATGAAGTAGCATTAGTAATATGTAATAATGACTTGGAATTAAAAGTGCTTGATGTTATTAACTTCCCTGATCCAGAGATAGACTGGTATTATACTATTAAGACTTACGAAGAAAATAATGGTAATTACGAACTAGAAGAAAGTAAATATAAATGGGGACAAACTTCAACCAATTCTTGTGAGATAATGTGTGATAATTGTGGTTATATTACATCAGCAAAAGAAGGAGAAACCTTCCCAATCTGCGAAGCATGTCAAAGCGGTTTACCAGGATCACCAACTGAACCCGAAAAAAGTTTTTGGATTGTTCTGTAAAAAAATAAATACTAAATATAAAATTATTTCAAGTTAATTAAAGATAAATAGTGACTATTTACTTGATTTAAAGGAATTAAATAATAAAACCCGTTTAAAAAGGGATTTATTTTTTATTTCGTGATCTACATACAATTTTTGCGCGTTAGTAAGTATACTATATTACGATAATGGTAATTGTAAGTGGTAAATTATTCTTACAATTGTGTCAACTTTAAAGGGAATTTGTCTATTGTGTAATTTTTGTTGATTCCCTAGTGTATGTGTTCATGAATAAAAACAAGATAATGCTACAAAACCTAATAGATCTTTCAAAGATTTCTTTGGAAATGCAAGAACATGTGAATGCAGTTTTTGTAGGTGCTCAAAGCACAAAAAATCAATCAATGAGTGATATTAAGTCTCTTTTGACTATATCTGAATCATTAATTATCAAAGCGGAAACTGATCTGTCAAATTCATTTTTTCTTTTTATAGATAAGGATGATATGATGCAATTTGTATCCCTTTTAGAAGAGACAAACAACGATCTTTATAAACTCGCAAATAGAAGATTGCTTTCTAACAATCTTATACCCAAACATCAATTCGAACATGAATTAAACTTACAAAAGCAATTACTTAAGGAGATTGATAATGTTATGAATGTACTTTCGGCAAAATACAAATTCTCAGAACTTAAAGCATCATTGAGCAATCTTAAGGAAATTAGAAATAATACAGATGTTAAAATTACAGATTCGATTAAAAATATTTTAACAGAACAAACGTATGATAGTAATGGAGCCCAAATTTGGGAAAGAGAAATTTTACAAACTTTTGAAGATGTATTCGCAAAATGTTATAAATTCTCAAATAAATTATCTGAATTTATTGTAAAATACGAGTAATATGTTAGATGCTACTTTTTATATAGCAATAACTTCTGTTCTTTTTTATGCATTTTGGAGTGGTTTCAGTGATGGACCTGGAATTATGGCAGCAGCCTTATCATCGAGAATGTTACATCCAAAAATTGTAATGGCACTAGTTATGACTGGTGAAATTGCAGGTTCGTTAATGGGAACAGCAGTTGCAGGATTTATATCATCCAAGATGATAAATGCCAAAGGTTTACCTATCTGGGCTTTTGCTTTAACTATGTGTGTTACAATATGTTGGTCTTATTTTTGTTACACAAAAGGAATTCCGATCTCAGAAACACACTCCTTAATCGGTTCATTAATAGGGGTAACTCTTGCGATAGGAGGGTTTAACAGAGTACAAACTAATAATGTGTTAATGCTAATGGCATTTACAGTTATCGGACCACTAATCGCATTTATATTTGCAAGAATTACTTCAAAAGTCTTAGGATACTTTGCCTCAAGAATTACAAAAAAAGCAGGAAAACCAATATTTGATGTTGCTAATGTAGTATCAATTCTAACGATGAGTTTTGCTCATGGTAATAATGATGCTCAAAAACCAATAGGAATGATATTCTTACTTTTAGGTATTGTCGGAACAAGTGTTAATACAATAGACAACCAGAATTATGCAAGGTATGCGTGTATTGCACTAGCTTTGTTTGGAGTTTTATTGGGAGGGGAAAAGATATTACACACATTAACAGAGAGAATTGGTAAAGTAAATATTTATCAGGCAGTTAACTCTCAAATAACTTCTACTGCAATTCTAGAATTCTTTACTAAATTAGCAGTCCCTGTATCTACAACCCAAATAATGACTGCTGGAATGGTCGGTTCAATCGGATCAAATAAAAAAATCAATGTGAGATCAGAAATTGTCAAAGAAATCATGACCTCGTGGGTGGTAACTATTCCAATAACAGTTACTGTAGGTTTCATACTTGCATCACTTGGCAGCATGATAAAATAATCCCATTTTCTGTTACATAACTTATTTAAAAAATTTAAAAATGTTATGTAACAGGTCCATTGGATTATTTTAATATTCAATATTTAAATCACTAATTTTACCTAACTTGATAAAGTTACCAACATCAATATTGTAAGAGTTATAGTATAAGGCAATAAGCTGTTCTGTATTTAAGACTTCTGTCTTAAGGTCTAGCGAAGACAACTTGGAAGCTACATTATCAATTCTTGACATTAACTGCTTACGATTATTGAGAAACTCTTCTCGCTCTTGTCTTATGTATTTTACAGGTTGGAATACTCTCTTGATTTGGGTAAAAATATCTTCTTTAATCTTGATCGGTTCGAAGCCTACAACAACATAAAAATCTTTATTCATTATATTATACTCATTAAGCAGAGATTCAATATATGAAACATACTCTTGCATCTTAACTCTTAGTAAGTCGTTTTTTTGTTGATATTCTAATTGTTTTAGTTTATCTAAATAAGTATTAAGATCAAGCTTTCTAGACTGAAGACAAATCTGAATTGGAAAATCTATTGAATTAAGAATTCCTTGAAATGCACCTATGATTTTGTTCTGTTCCTCATATGATTTTAGTGCAAAGTTAGCTGATGATACAGCAATAACAGCTCTCATTTCATTTTCTTTGAGTATACATACAGAATCTCTAATCTCTGCTATTTCTAGGAAGCTAAGTGTAGAGTTTTTTTGTGCTTTTGTTTGTGTTTGTTCTTGTACATCTTTTGCATTTTTTTTGGTAGGAAAAATTGCCATGAATAAAGTATAGTTTGAGAAAGTATTTTTGACAAGATGATAATAATTGAATAAATCTTATCCAATTATGGAAGATAAGAAATTAACTGTTGAGATATTGAAAACAATTCCATTTGAAGATACGAACGAACCCCTTCCAGACTCTAATTTTATTTATAAAAACATCGGACTTAATGATCTTGTGATCAAAGAACAAAACTCAGGCAGTATCATAAACCCTTTAATTGGTAACAAGGATTTGTTTCTAGTTTTACTTTTTGTAGGCGTATTATTATTGATGTTAATACTTGTAGCAATATTTGGTGTTATAATTCTAAATGAAATTAAAGATATAAAAAATAGAATTCCTAAATCTTTTTAGCCAAAAGTGTAAATATATGTTATACTTTTGCCATAAATGGCAGATTTACAGGAATCAAGAATGATTGTTCAAGAACAACAAATACCTCAAGCAAGACCTGCACATGAACAGGTCTTAATTCCATCTCTTGAAAGTGTAAAAAAACCAGAGATAAATCCTAATTCTTATGAAAATACAAGAATACTAAACAATTTAACTTCAATGATGTTTAGTTCTGTTCAGCAAAATTTAGAATCTAATTATTCTGATTTAACCCGAGAACAAACATTTCCCAAAATAGATAAAAATGACAATCAAGTATTTCAACCAGAACCTCAAGAAACAGACATAAACAGCGTTTTTGAAATGGCATTTGATGTAAAAGATTTAGAACAAGTATTAGACAGAGAGTATAATAAAGAGATGATAAAACAATATCATATTGCGACACAACAAGCACTTGATTACTTGCATAAAATTGGATGGTTTAGAATTGCAACTTATTCAATCGGTAAAAAATTTAGCGATGATAAATCACCTACAATTATAAAAAACATCGAAGAATACTATTTTAAAATTAAAGCAAAAGTGGAATCAATGCAAACCCGTCTTGCCCACTATTGTGAACCCCTAAATGGTCATTCATTGGGCTATCCAAGGACAATATCTTTGACGGCAGATTTTATTTCTGAAGCTTTTGGAATTGATTCAACTTTACCCTCTGTATTTATTTCCACATCTGACGAAGATAGTGGTCATACAAAAGAAGTTGGTGACTATGCTGATCACACTCTTAACCTAGAAATAAGTGAATCTAAGAACAATATCTTTGTGATTGAAGGACCAAAATGGTTAAAGGGAGATAAGACTCTAAAGATAGATAGTTTGGCATTCTTTAGTGATTTTTTAATATCTCCATTAGTGATTAAAGAATTAATGGATTTAGTTACTCAACTATCAAGTCTTTCATACAGTGATTCATTGCTAAATGATTTAAACCTTGAACATAATAGTATAGACACTTCTAATCCCAACAGTCAAAGCACCAATGAAATTCTGAATAAATTAAGTAACTCGATTAAATCTAATCAATATCATGCCAGATTAATAAAAAAAGCAATAATTGAAGAAAAAGTTAATGAAGGAGAAATTCAAGATTTTATCAAACGAGCGCTTAACACACAGAATAGTAAAGAGTTTGAATCTTTACCATTACTTAGTCAGACAGAGCTAAAAAATCAACTAAAAAAAGCAAAAGATAGACTAGAATCAATTCAAGAGGTTGTTAGAAATTATACCAATTCTTTTGATTTGATTTTGAGTCTAATTGAAATAGATAATACTGAATATAGAAATTTATACAATGATAATAACCCACAATCTACTTCCCTATCAATTTACCAAAACCCTAAAAACAAAATAACAATGTTTAGAAATGGTAAAGTTTACTCTCCTATAGTATCTGAAAATATTAGTTCTATTGATCAACTTAAACTTAGAATCAATAATTTGATGGTCCAAAATCAAATCTATGTTAAATCAGTTCAGATAAAAAACAATGCATCCTCTCCTAAAACAAAAGCTAAAATAGAAGAAAAGCAATGCTCAGGAGCTCTAGGAATAACACAAGAATTAACAGCTGATGTGCGACCTAGAAAGACATCAATAGATACTTTCTTTAACCATGTAGATGCTGATACATATTATCCAGATAGTATTCCGCAAGGAGCTAAAAGAAGAACAAATGTATTAAAAAAACCCTAAATAACTACCCATTACCCACAAATATGTGGGTATCTTTATTAAATCAAATAAATCTCTCATTTGTTTTGCATAAAACAATTTATGCAAAATTCAATAA
>JAYUKV010000144.1:0-25721 GCA_043764135.1 bacterium
AAATTTATCTAGATATTGATTCTGTTATTTATCTCTTTACCCAATGGTAAAAGATAAAGAATAGAAGCGATATATAGATAAATTTGTAGATTAGTTTGTGCAGTTAAAGGGTGAATAAGCTATAAATTTATAAGTTATTTTTTTGCTGGTGCTGCTGCTGGCTTAGCTGCTGGTTTTGGAGCTTCTTTCTTTTCTTTTGGTTTGCTAAATACTTTTAAAATATTTCCAAAAAATTGTGAAATTTGCTTACCTATAGGAAGTTTTGCAAAGGTTGGCATATAGTCTTGCAGTTTAAAAATATGAGTTGCATCAAGAACAATCTTAAGAGCAAACATAAATATAAACACTAGCCCAAAGAAAACAGCAGATGCTGGATCCTTATTACCTAAATAGAAAAAGATTAATGGAAATTGAATTAGAAGTAATGTCCATAAAATTCTGTAGTTACTAACATAATGGTCTAATCCTCTCCATTCTTTATCGTATTCTTTTGCTTTTTTTGTGAGTGAAAAGTATTTGAATTGGAATATATTTATGCAGAAATAATAAATACTCCAGATAAGAGCAAACATTGCAAGGTAATAAATTACATTGTTAAAACCATCTAAGAAGGAAATATCACCTGACCCATTGTTGATGGTTGGTGAGGATGGGTTGATTGGATTAGGTGCGATAGGGTCATCATAAAGACTTTCTCTAGCGATAAGATTCATGTATATATAATACCTCTAAGCTTGATGATTGTCAAAAAAATATTCCATCACGTGATTTGAGATTGTAGTCGAGTAATGATTATTTGTATTTTTTTATTTCATATAGTGAATATTAACAATAGTTTTCTTGACAAAAGAGTCGATTTTTAATATTAATATATTAAGTGTATGGCGGATGTAGCTCAGTTGATAGAGCACCGGGTTGTGGTTCCGGTGGCCGCGGGTTTGATCCCCGTCGTTCGCCCCATTAGATAAATACTTACTCAAAGTATTTGACAAATCTGTTAGATTTATTTAGACTTGAGAGTAGATGGGCCCATAGTTTAGCGGTAAAATATCTCCTTTGCACGGAGGGGTGGAGAGTTCAATTCTCTCTGGGTCCACCAAAGAATTAATCCTTAGGGGTTTATTTTTTTGTCTAAATATGGGAATATCTAGGAGAAATAATAAAATACCTTCAAATGAGTTGAAGGTATTTTTTTTAATTGTTAATAAATAATTAATTGTTTGTGACAATTACTCGAGTGCCGTTTGAAGTTCGTTTCCAGAGATCTTTAGCATCATCTAGATCCATATTGACACATCCATGTGATCCAAATTTGCCACGACGTGCGGTAGAGCCAAATTCATATTGTTGTCGCCAAGGTGCGTTATGGAACGCAATAGAGTTGCCTACAAAAGGATTCCAAATTTGAACATAGGCTGAACCGTAACTACCGCGCAATTCAATATTGTTGCCATCTGGATCGTATTCACGGTTGGAGTTAATAAAAAAAGAGCCAGTAGGAGTTTGGTAACCATCTTTACCAGTAATTATTTGGTAAGAGGTGATAAACTTCTTGGTTGATTTTTTAAAAACACTTAATCGCTGACGTTTAATATCAACCCAAAGAATCAATCCGTCTTTTCCAGTTGTAACTTTATCTAAGCGAGAATCCCAATTTGTAACAACAATTGGAGTTGCTGCTAATGCAGGATTAGTATTAGACGAGACAACTACAGGAAGTGCGACAGTGATTAAAACTGTTAAAATCGATGTGATAACTTTCATGAACTGAGCGCAGTTTCTAATGTGACAAAAGATGTTATGAGATATTTTTTGAGTTTTGGCAAATTATAGCTTTTATGTATAATCGGTATTATCAATATTCTTTACACCCTTGTCATAATACATTAGATAATGTAAAATTAAAATATTATGACAACAGTATATTGTATCTTTGATGGATTTGGACTACAAGAAAAAACACCTAACAATTGTATAGCATTGGCTAATATGCCAAACTTTAGAAATTTGCTTAAAAACAACTATTGGACAACTTTAAACGCTGATGGAACAATGGTTGGACAAGAAGAAGGGCTGGTTGGTAATTCTGAAGTTGGGCATATGAATTTGGGTGGGTTACAACTAGTTTCGCAATTGAGCTATCAGATAACAAAATCATCAGAATTTAATTTTCAATTAAACAAGAAAATATCCAATGATCAATTGTTTGACCCTGCAGATAAATTAAAAGACAGCAATACTGTACATTTGGTTGGGCTTTTTTCAACTGGTACTATACATTCAGATCTTAGACATTGGATTGGTGCTATTAATTCTGCACAAGTAGCAGGCGTTGAAAAAGTTGTATGCCATTTAATTACAGATGGTAGAGATAGCGATAGAAAGTCAGCTGTGCAAACTTTAGAAGATTTTATAAGTACAATTCCTGTTGAAACAAGAAGTAAAGTATTTTTAGGATCTATTGGAGGAAGAGCATATGCTATGGACAGGGATAATAACTTTGAAAAAGTTTACTATGGCCTTCAATCTATGTTTGGATCAAGTCTGGTTTATAACACTGAGCAGTTAAGAGAGATTTATTCAATTAATGATTATAAAACTGCTAAATTTATAGATCAAGAATTGACTCTTCAAGAATCATTATCCGAAGTCAAAACTCTAATTGAAGAGAATTACTCAAGGGGTATTTATGATGAATTTATAGAACCAACTGGTTTTAAATCAATTAACGAACAAGAACCTATTTGGTTGATAAATTTTAGAGCTGATAGAATGAGGCAGATGGTAAAAATGGTTTGTGACTACAATCATAAAGACCAACATCTTATCTTAGCAATGAATGACTACGGTGTAGGGGAGCAAGTGTATCAATATATCTTCAAATCTAATCCGATTAAAAACAACTTTGCTTACTATGCCCAGATTGAAGGTAAGACTCAATTACATACAGCAGAAACTGAAAAGTATAACCATGTAACTTACTTCTTTAATGGTGGTCAGGATGTTAAACAAGGACATGAAGTATGGACCTTAATTCCATCTAATAAAGTCACTAATCACTCTGAAAAACCTGAGATGAAAGCTGCTGAAGTTAATCAAATAGTGATTGATAGTTTGGGTAAATATGACTATATTGTTGTAAATTTTGCTAATCCTGATATGGTTGGTCATTGTGGAGATATACAAGCTGGAATAAAATCTATGGAGTTTTTGGACCAAGAACTAGGAAAATTATTATCAGCAATTAATGCTGGAGGGCATAAAATGGTTCTTACAGCTGATCATGGCAATATGGAATTTGTAGGTGGATATACTCTAAATGGAAAAGAGTTAACTGACACTGAGCACAATCCATCACCAGTTCCAATGATAATAATTGATTCAAGTTTTGATAAAGCTAAACTAATAAGAAAGATAGAATTATTCTGTACTAAAAATCAAATAGGAGTTGATATTGATTTGTTAAAAAAAGTTCTAATTCAAAATAATGTAATGGAAGATGTATGGTTAGACAAATCAGAAATTCCAAAACCAGAATTACCTTTATGGTATGCAGGCTTGATTGCGTTTTGTTTATAAAAAAGTTCTAAATATAAACCAATTTAACACACGTTCCTATCAGGATACTAAGGGTTGCTTAGTCTAAATTTTTTTGACAAAATTGTAATATTTATGAATCTTTAAGAGTTGACCGTTACAAAGTTAAGCTATAACCTGAGTAAAAGGTTTTGGTTTTACTTTTTTAATTCAATTAGTTTCCAATTTAGGTGTCCAAATGGTAGCTAAATCACCAACTGTTCTTAAGCGAAAAATCAACTGGGTCACCACAATTGCAATTATAGTATTTCATTTAATTGCCTTGCTGGTCTCACCTTTTTGTTTTAG
This sequence comes from bacterium, assembly GCA_043764135.1. Lineage (GTDB taxonomy): Bacteria > Patescibacteriota > JACMRA01 > JACMRA01 > JACMRA01 > JAYUKV01. The sequence continues at coordinate 3,886 of JAYUKV010000144.1, forward strand.
CTGGGCTAATTTTACTGCTTTTTTTGTTCTCTATGTTATAACTGGTCTTGGAATTACTTTAGGTTTTCACAGGTATTTTACACACAATGCTTTTGAAACTAAAAACCCTATTGTCATCTCAATTCTAGCTATTGCAGGATCACTTGCATTGCAAGGAAACATCACAAGTTGGGTTACTGACCACTTCCAACATCACAATTACTCTGATCTAGAGGGAGACCCGCACTCTTCTAAAGAAGGATTCTACTGGTCTCACTTAGGTTGGTTATTCTACGAAATAGATCTTAACCAACAACAAATTAAGCTCAGAGATAAAATGCTCAAAGACCCTCTGATTAGATTCTGGGATCAGATGCTAATCTTTGTAGGGGTCCAGGTTTTGACCGGACTAATTTTATTAGCAATCGGTGGTTGGTCGATGGTAATTTGGGGGATATTCCTACGTGTTGTATTCGTATGGCATGTAACATGGTTTATCAACTCTGCTTGTCACTATTGGGGGTTTGTCACATACCCAGATTCTGGAGATAACTCTAAGAATTTGTGGTGGATGGGCCTTTTAGCTTTTGGCGAAGGGTGGCATAATAACCATCATAAATTCCAATCTTCTCCAAGACATGGTTTGGAATGGTGGCAAATTGATGTGACTTGGTATATTATCAAGACACTATCAATACTCAAACTAGCCAAATACAATCCAAAATTGGTTCCAAACAACAAATAATAGCTACTCAATTGAGTAGCTAATTTTATTCGATAGTTTTTTGAAATGTATTAATTATTTTTTAGGTTAAATTCTATTCTAGTTTATTTTTCTATAAAAATTTAAAAATACTAATGTAATAATTAAAGAAGCTGGAATTGATAATAATACACTTTCTCCTCCTGTTCTAGGTGTGAAGACTGAATCTGTAGGCTTTGAAGTGGTTGGATCTTGTGCAATTGCTGTTTTACTAGGAAGAATAAAATCAATAGGGAAAAGATCGTGCATTGAATTTTTTCTAAAACAAGTCATTTTATCATGTGCTTTTAGAATATTAGCAGCTAAATTAGGGAAAGGTGTAAAGTCAATACCTGCAAATGATTCAAGATACTTGTCTAACCAAGTTTCAATTGTAGTATGTGAAACATTATCAACCATAAACTTAGCGATTGCTTGTGAATAAATTGGTTCTGTAAACTCATTACCAATAAGGAAATTATCAATATAATCCTGTTGTGTAGGATAGGCAACAAACTCTTTTTGTAAAAATACTGGGCTTGTAAGCGCAATTTTAGAATTTAAGAAACTAAAATCAATTAGATTTAAAACATCAAGTTCTGCTTGAGATAAATACTCTTTTTTTGCTTCCTCTATACCATCACAAACATCTTGTTCGTATTTAACTGTAGTATTTAAAGTGACTTTATCATAAACTGTTTTATCTACATTTAGGCTTGCTGAAATATTTCCGTTGTCATTTTTAAAATCAGAGATAGTACCAGCAGAAGGTTTAAAATTTACCTTGTAAAAACTATTTGATAAAATTGCTTTTGATGAATTGTATAGAGTTAGTGAAAGAGGGATTTTATATTGACTTGATGATTTGTCTACTGGTGAATTTGTAACAGAGGAATTATCCTTGTTTACAATTCCGTCAACATCGACAAACACAGCTTGTCCTAAAGAGCTAGTAGATAACAGTAGTAATGCTATTGTAAAAGATAATATATAGCATTTGTTAATTATTTGTTTCATAATTTATTTGTTTTTTTGCTTAGAATGAATTTTTTGTATATACTTTTGAAGAATTTTCAACAAAAGTATATAATACATTTAATAAATTTACAAATATAAAAATAAATATGAAAAAAATTAATAGTCTTATAAGGAAGTCTACTTCTTTAATTACAACAACTTTATTTGTTGTAAGCGCACTTAGTTTTGTAACATTATTTGATTCGATCGAAGTAATGGCAACTCTAACAAACGATCCAACACTTTCAGTAAATGTAAGCAAAGATTTTTTTGGAGTTGAAGAACAATGTGCGGTAATTATCAACGGAGGTACTACAGCTGCATTATTAGCAGCATTTACATCTGCAACAGAAGGTCAAAAAACTTGCTTACTAGAACCAACCGATTGGATTGGAGGGCAGTTAACAGCTTCTGGAGTGCCTGCGATAGATTGGCAATGGATGACAAAGATTAACGAGAAGAAAACTTCTTTAGGTCTTATTCAAGAAGCTGGAGTAAATGGAAACACTCCACATACTCTAAGGGAGAATAATAATTTTCAGTTCTTTGACTGGATCAAATCAATAACTGAAAAAGCGACATGTTCTGTATCTAGAGATTGTTTTACGCCTATAAATGCTTTGGCAGTTATCAAACCAGCTATGGAATCACTACCTAATCTAAAGATTTTCTACAATACAGTAGTTAAAACTACAGGTGTTGTTGTATCTGGAACGAGAAAAGATCCGTATACTGGAGTTATGTTTCCATTAAAGAAGATCAAGACAGTTGGAGCAATTCAAAGAACTCCTACACCTAATCAATTATACGGAGGCTATAATGTTAGGCTTTCTTCGGATATCACTGATTGGTATACCGAAGGAAGTAATGCAAGATTTACTAAAAAGAATATAGTGTTTATTGGAGTCGGAAATCAATTACCAGTGGTTATTGAAGCTTCAGATACCTCTGATGTACTTGTATTATCTGGAGGTTCTTATCTTCAAGGTGAAGAAAAGTTTGATGGATCTCTAGAACCTTTGGCAGAGCAATGTGGGCAAGCATTTACAATGACCTATAACGTCATGATGAATACTTCAGAAGTTCCAGATAATGGCCCTGGAAGAGCAAATATTGACCAATCTAGTACTCCAAACTTTAATTATGGTACAGGAACATGGGATACAAATTGGAATTATAGAAGAATACGAGGAACAGGTTCTGCGTATGCAGCTTCTGTAGCACCAGGTCAAGTCTCTCTAATTAACTGGAAGTCTTTAGGTAATAATGGTAATGATTTTGCAAAAGAATACTTCTTTAGAACTAAGGCAGACACTGCTCTTGAGTTATCTGATTGGAAGGGTGGTATAAATACCAATGCTATTAAATTAGCTGAGGACCAATCTTACAACTTCTTTTATTATATGAAGGATACAGAGCCAAGAGGTAATGGAAATAGATTGAGTCTAGATAACTACACTATGGGAACAGGTACTGGATTGTATAAGATGCCTTATTTAAGAGATATAAGAAGAACTGTTGGTATAGATAATTATGTTCTTAAAACTTCTGAAATGTTAGCTCAAAAACCAACAGGTTATAGATTTTTAGACAGAGTTGCAACGGCTAATTATCCTTTTGATATTCACCCTAATGATAATTGTACATATTCTGATGACACTTTAGGTAAGAATTTTACTCAAGGTATAAATGCAGAGCCTTATCCATTTTATATTTCATTTAGATCACTTACAAACAAGAATATTGAGAACTTGGTAGTTGCTGGAAAAGCTATTGCTCAATCATTCAAAGCTTCAGCAGCTACAAGATTACAACCAGGTGAAGCAACTACTGGAGGTGCTGCGGGTGCAATTGCAGCTTATATGGCTAAAAATAATCTTACTACTTATGAAATTGTAGAGCCTACAATTGGAAGTTATAGAGATTCAATAAAACCAATCCAAACAGCAATTAGAAAATATCAAGCAATTGATTGGAAGATTGAAAATGTGGTTTACCCAGCCGCGACAGAATATCTAACGGATATTAGAACTAATTATTATTGTCCAAATGGTTCCATTCCTGATCTTGCTGAAGGGTATTGTGAAGATGCTACTAATGCTTATGGTCCATTTTCAACAACTATGGTAAACACTTGTATAAATCAGGTTAAAGGTGGACCTGCATGTACCGATTTAAAAGAATTTACAGCAGGTGATAAGATTATTAGAGCCCAGCGTTGGGGTAAGCTATTAACTAGAATCTTGAGAAAAGGTGGAGTATGTATGGATGGATTAAAGCGTGATACATTTATTCCAAATTACTGTGTACAGGATGCAAACACAGCTATCGTAGGAAGTAAAAAAGAGGTGTATGGTCCATTTACAATTGATCAAGTTAATAATTGTTCAACGGTTCTAAAAGGGGGTCAGGCGTGTTTTACCAATAGATACGGATACGATTTCACCAAAAACATGTTATCAAAAATCAAATTACCATAACAAATTAAATAATAAAATAAAGTCCTTTTTAGGACTTTTATTAATTAACAAGATCTTTATATGTCTTACTAATAACATTTACAAGATAAAATGTAAGAGTAGGGGTAAAGTTCAAAAACAAAGCAGTTCCCAAATTAGGACCAACAATAGAAACAATGGCTGGAAACAAAGGTATGCTTCCAAAAAAGTTAAATATAAAACAAGTTGCTAGAGCCTCACCAGATTTATAATCTCTAGTATAATAACCTAGATTATATGTACCAGCCTTTAATATTCTCCAGCTATTGATTGATGTTCTAGTTACAATTTCACGAATCCTAAAGTTTTTAGGGTTATCAAATTTTAAACCGCTTTCACATTCAGCAAGTAAAAATATACTAGCTTTACCTTGTTCATTGTCTTCAATTAAATTGAAGATGTAGTGATATATAATATCCTGATTCTTCAATTTAGATGTATTGTGGTGTTTCTTAAAGAATATTAATAGATGGCTCTGAACCACCGCAACCAATACTCCAATGTATATTTTACTATACTTCTCCTTTAAATAGAAAGTATATTTTTCATCCTTATTAAATCTGTTTACAAATTCTGTTTCTGAATGATACTTATCAAACTCAATAACTCTAAATCGGCTATCAAGAATTTGGAGAGTAAATAAATCATGACTTCTATTCTCATAATTAGATTCTCGAACAAACCTGTTAATATCAACACTAAGATTACCTAACTGACGATATAATTCTCTGATTTGTGACATGTGATTACCCTTGAATGTACTGCTAAAAGTTATGCTTTTTAGATTCTAGAGCTTATATATTATTCTGTCAAAAAAATAAGCCTTATTTTATAAGGTTTTGTTTATTGAGGTAAGAAAAATTTATTTTCCTTGTTCTAGATCACGGAGAATATTTTTTTCAGCTTGGCTTTGTGGAATAAATTCCTCGTAATCTGAATTAATTACACCATCAATTACTTTTTGTTCAACTTCAAAATAACGTTTACCAAAAGTTGCCATATTCATGGCTTTAAGTTCTTCAACTTTTAACTCTCGTTCTCGAAGTTCTAATTTTTTCATCTTTGTTTCTTGAATGTTTTCTAAGACTTGATAAATAAGCCCGCTTCCACCAAAGATAAAAAACCAAAACAAATAAGTAAGCATGCGCAATTTTCTCCCATATATTGGACTCTCTAATAGAGTAACTAAAATAGTTTGATTCCATTGTCAAGGCCGTTGACAAAATCACCCTGAGCAAGCATGATTCATATATGTCAAATTATGAAGCATCCAACATTACAGTCCTCGAAGGATTAGAGGCTGTACGAAAAAGACCTGGAATGTACATTGGAAATACTGGAAGAGATGGACTTCACAGATGTTTTGGTGAAATCATGGACAACTCAATAGATGAGTTCATGGCTGGTCATGCCAAAAAAATCAAAATCTTCTATACCAAGAAAAAAGCACTTATAACTGCTGATGATGGAAGAGGAATTCCAACGGATATTCACCCTAAAACAGGTAAATCTGCACTTGAAACTATTATGACTGTCCTTCACGCTGGAGGTAAATTCGATCAAGGTAACTATGAGTTCTCAGGAGGATTACATGGTGTTGGTGCTTCAGTAGTAAATGCATTATCTAAATATGTTAATGTATGGGTATTAAGAGACGGTCATATTCATTTCCAAAGATTTGAAAAAGGCAAAACAATAGGTGAACTTGAAAAATTAACTCAAGCAGAATCTTATGCAAAATATCCTAATCTAGAATCTTTATCTTGTTGGGATGAAACAGGAACAATTATTGAATTCTTACCTGATGATACAATTTTTGAAACAGTTGATTTTTCGATGACTGAAATCAGAACAAGTCTTAAGCATGCAGCATATCTAAATGCTGGAGTTGATATTCAAATAAATGTAGAAGGTGAGGAAGAGGAAGTAAGATATTTCTTCCCTAAAGGAATAGTAACTTATTTAGAAGAGATCACAACTGGTGAAGAAAGTATCTCACCTCTGATTCACTTTGCTAGAAAAGAAGACAAATTCCAATTGGAGTGTGCAATGACTTATGTAACTGATTATTCAGAGAAGCTTTTCCCGTTTACAAATGGTGTACCTAACCCTGAAGGTGGTATGCATGTGACAGGTTTCAAGACAGCTTTAACAAAAGTTATTAATAACTATGCTACAGCAAAAGGCTACTTTAAAAAAGAAGGTGATAAGTTCACTTCTGACGATCTAAAAGAAGGATTGAGAGTTATATTATCAATCAAAATGGTAGATCCGCAATTTACGTCTCAATCTAAAGTTAAATTAGGTTCAACACTTGCAAGAACCAAAACATATGAAATTGTAAATGATTCAATTGAAAATTTCTTTGAAGAAAACCCAGCAATTGCAGCAACAATCGTTCAAAAAGCCCAATTAGCCCTTAAAGCCAGATTAGCAGCAAAAGCAGCTAGAGAATCAGTCTTACGTAAAGGTGTTCTTGACTCAACTTCGTTGCCTGGAAAACTATCAGACTGTGCAGAAAAAGACCCAGCAAAATCTGAGATTTACCTTGTCGAAGGAGATTCGGCCGGCGGATGTTTTCTGGCTTCTACATCAGTAAAACTGGCTGATGGTAGGTCTCTTACAATGGCAGAATTGGTCGAAGAAGACTCTAAAGGAATTCAAAATTATTGCTATACAATTCAAGACAATGGTCATATAGGATTAGAAAAAATATTACACCCAAGAATTACAAAGACAAATGCAAAAGTTATTAAATTAACCCTTGATAATGGAGAAGTTATAATTTGTACACCTGATCATAAGTTTATGTTAAGAGATAAGTCTTATAAACAAGCATGTGAATTACTTCCAACTGATTCATTGATGCCTTTGTATCATAAACTTTCTAAAAAAGCTAAAGACGAACAAACAATTTCAGGATATCCTATGGTATGGGATGTTAAGGATGATAAGTTTATATATTCACACATGTTAGCTGATTATTATAATCTAGAGAATAATGTTTACAATACTTCTTTGGGAAGTAATAGACATCATATTGATTTTAGTAAGTTAATTAATAATACTGAAAAGAAAATTGAATATTCAAATAATTCAAAAGAACAATGGTCTGAAGAACTCACAACCAAAAGAAAAATTGCTAATGATAGGACTTACCAAGAACATACTATAAAGGCATTAAAGGATTATTTGATTGAGTTTAGAGAATTTGATGAACTAGCTTTTGAAGAATATAGAATTAAATTGAATAACAAGAATATTTTAAAATTTGAGACTTTTTGTAATCGATTTTATAACTCAGATAACAATCATGCTTTAGAGTCAATTAACAATTACAATCATAGGGTAATCAAGATTGAAGAGTATCCAGGTCTTCATGACGTTTATGATATTGAAGTTCCTCATACTCACAACTTTGCTCTTGATGCTGGTATATTCGTTCATAACTCAGCTAAACAAGGAAGAGATAGACACACTCAAGCAATCTTGCCGTTGAGAGGTAAAGTTCTTAACACTGAAAAAGCTGCTCTTGATAGAATTATGCAATATGAAGGTATTAAGAACATGATTACTGCTTTTGGTACTGGTATTGGAGATAGATTTGATATTGAGAAGTTGAGATATCATAAGATTGTATTAATGACGGATGCTGATGTTGATGGTGCACACATTACAACATTACTTTTGACTTTCTTCTATAGATATATGCCTGAGTTAATTGAAAATGGACATATATATCTTGCAAGACCTCCATTATACAGAATCGCACTTGGTAAAAAATTCGAATATGTATATTCAGATGAAGAGAAAGTACAACTACTTAAAGATTGGGGAATTGAAGATATCTCAGAAGTTGTTAATGCAGCTGAGGATGCTGAGAGTTCAAACAAGGAAGAGATAGATGACAATGAAGGTGTTGTTGAAGAATTAAATGAAGATATCGATACTACAAAGAAGAAAAAAGCACCAAAGCCGATTATTCAAAGATACAAAGGATTAGGTGAAATGAATCCTGATCAGCTTTGGGATACTACAATGGACCCTGAGAGAAGAGTCTTATACCAAATGACAGTAGGGGAGGCTGAGCAGGCGAATATTGTATTTGAACATTTGATGGGAGCTGATGTTGCTCCACGTAAATCTTTTATAGAAGATAATGCTCAATTCGTAGAGATTGATACCATTTAATCAATACGATTAGTTGGATTTTAGCGAGTGATTGAGATGTGTTTGACTAATGTAATAATTAAAGTTAGCCTCAAGTTACAGTCCACTTTATAACAATAAGGAAAAGGCGATAACAATGAAAAAACAAAATATTTTTTTGATGGGTGGTAGAACCGGAGGTCCGCTTCTCCCAGTAATTGCCATCAGTAAGGAACTACCTGAATTCACACCAATAATTATTGGTGTGAAAGGTGGTTTCGAAGAAAAATACTCAATTTCTCAATCTATTGAATTTCACTCACTTCCAGAAGCTAAGTTAACACTTGCTTCTTTTTCCAATCTTTCTTTTATGGAAACGATTGGTGAGTTGTTTGCGGCTTTTTGGATGATTGTTAAACTGTCTTGGTCAATCTTAAAATCCATTTATTATTTAGTTAAGTTTAAGCCAAAAGCCATACTAACATCTGGTTCATTTCTAGGTGTTCCTATGGTAATTGCTTGTAAATTTACTAATTTACTCAGATTAACCAATACTAAGACAATCATTCACCAACAAGATGCAAAGCCGTCTTTATCTAACAAACTTGTAGCAAGATTTGCAGATAAAATCACTGCATATTTTCCTGAAACTTCAAAACTCCTGGGTCCTAAATGTACTGTAACTGCTAATCCAATAAACTTCGATAAGTTCAGTGATCTAAGCATCCGAAATGAATTAATCAATGCTGACTTACGTCGTTTTGTAGAATCAAAGTCTTCTCTTCCACTTTTATTAATTTTTGGTGGAGGTTCAGGAGCATTTGCTATCAATAAATGGGTTTTTGAGAATATTAAATTGTTAAGCGCTCAATTTCGGGTATTGCATTTGACAGGTGCTCTTCAAGAGAATTCTGTTTTCAAGATCGCAAATTCTCCTTCCTATCATTCATTGCCGTTTCTAACTTCACAGATGCCGTATGCGATAAAAAAAGCAGACTTAGTAATTTGTAGAGCAGGTATGGCTTCGATTTCAGAGTTGGTGTATAACAAGAAAAAAGCTTTTTTGATTCCAATACCGTACTCTCACCAAGAAGATAATGCATTTTTTGTAAAAGAGTTTTTCCCAACCCTTAAACAAAGATATACAGTATCAAAACCCGGTAAAGAGGATTGGTTGAGGATGATTCAAGAATTCTATCCACAGTTTTTTGATAGTGTGACGTATCCTTCGAATGATGAAATTATTACTAATTTTAGAAAATATATTTTAGAAGTTCGAGAGCTTTTATCCAGATAAAGAATTACCACCTTAATTAAGGTGGTATATTTTAAAGGACTGTTTTGATTACTTGATCCAATAAATGTTCCAAGTTAATCCCGCTTTTGGGTTCGTAAAAGATAATAATCTCCTGAATGAACTGGCCGTAAACAGATCTGTTAGCGTTGAATCCTAGACGATTGAGTTCATATTCAATTTTATCAAGAATTGTATAGTCACAATCTAAGGTTAAACTTAGGATGAGTGTTTCATTGCTGAGGTTATAAACTCCAATCTTGGCTGGTAGTGAGAAGAATTTATTATTGGTTTTGCAAGACAAAAGGCATCTTGTAATGAAAATATTAGAATTAAACAAATTGACATCGTTTAATATTGATTGCAAATTAGCATGAAATTCTAATTCATCTACAATAATTTCTGGATAAACATGAAGATCTTTATGAAGTGACATTTTTTGCAATTGATTGTTGCTTATAAAGCTGAGTAAATCAACCATTAAATCATAGGCTTCAAAAGGCATTTCAGTCTCAACAACAAATCCATTGTTACTTGTAGAAGTGAGTTTGAACTGTGAATCATTGAAGAAACTGATCATGTGTAGCAACATTAGTGTTGCAATACCAGAAGGCTGTAGCACATAGCTAGCTTTTGTAAAACTTATCTCTGTAAAATTAAGTTTGATAAGTTTTGATTTTGTTACATTAATACTCAAATTAAATTGAAAACCTTCAGTAAGAATATTATTTATAAATTTATCCCCACTTACAATAACGCACGGTTTACAATTTGATTTTTGATGAATTTTGGATTTAATGTATTGGAGAATACGTTCTTCCATTTTAGGATTTAGGGAATCGAATTGCAACATAGAACCTAATCATCCTTATTGTAAACTTACTGTTAGCTTAATCGAGGTTAGAATAAAGATTCTTTACTGTCAATATTTGACAGGTATATCAAGTGTTGATAGAATCTAAATTAGATTAGCTTAGTGCTGATATAATAAGTTGTTGTTAATTAGCGTAGGCATATCAAATGATTATTGATCAACACACAGTAATGAAAGATCTTAATAAACTTCCAAAAGGACGTTTGTTGTATAAAAGTATTATTTGGGTAGAAACTTCCGTCCAGTCAAGCGATTTAAAAGAAGGTCTTGAGCACTTCAAAGCCAAACCAACACTTAATGACTTCTTAAGCCAGTCCGATATTATTGTTAGCTCAAAAAACGAAATTTCAAAAGAAAAAGGATTGAATAAAGTCTATTGTATTATCTCTCACTTCGATTGAGAAATAAATTGGTATAACATGAAGGGTAAATAACTCATTTTTTAAAAAAACAGAACCTATAATAATTTATGGGTTCAAATTTTTAAAAGTTATATTTTAAATATATATTTCTATGATCAATGGTTAGGTTTTATTATTTGACAATCACAATTTTTTGTGATTATATGGTTTTATCAGGGAGTTTTTTTGTTAATAATTCTGAAAAATAATTTAATTAAGGAGAAAATTATGTTGTTGAAACAACAAACCACTGTTTTTGAGGTAAATCTTTTACCTGAAGGTAGGATTTTGGTCAAAGCAGATCTTTCATTTGAAGCATCTGTTATGTACGACGACTTGGTAGAAGCTCTTGATTACTTCAAAGCCAATCCAAGCTCCATTGACTTTTTGAGTCAAGCGCACGTTGTTGTGGCTTTTAAGAATGCTACAAAATTAGACACTGACACAGTGAGCTATGTACTGTTGTCTAACTCGGATCCAGAAGTGTATGACGAAGATGACGAAGACTAAGATTTAGACATCGGACAAGAAAACCTATAATTTATTATAGGTTTTCATTATACCCAAACAATAAAAGTAAATTCCTTTACTTCAATAGACTTTGATTGGGCTTTATCCTCCTGAATGATAATTATCAAATAGGGATATTTAATTTTTAAGACAGAAATTGTTTAGATTTAAAAAGAACTTATTTTGTTTTAACTGATCAAAGTGCTTTAAAATAAATACTCTGTTACCTTTAACATTCACAAAATAGTTTATAGGATTAACATTTGATTTGTTTAATTTATAAAACTGTTCTTCATTACATCCTAATACTTTTTCACGTGCAGATTCTTCAAAACCAAGATATTTACTCAATCCTTTTACAATCTCTTCGTTACTGTTTTCGCTAGAGTCCATATAATAGAAAGCTTCAAACCCATTTCTCAAATTTTCATTTTCATAAAAATAAAACCATCTTTTTGTTATATCTCTATTGAATTGTTTATCGGCTTTTTTTTCTTCTGTTACTTGAAGACTTTCTCTATTGAAAATTTTAAGATACTCATCCTCAAAAATTTGCTGCTTTCCATCCATAACTCCTTGAATTGCTGTTTCTGTACTCTGACTTTCCATGATTGTATACGCCCAAGTTCCAATCATCATAAAGAAGACAGTTATCATTAAGGTTAGTAGTAGCTTATATTTGTATTTGAGTATTCTTGCCATCAGCAACATTTTTAAAACCAATTAACAAAATTGTCAAAATTAAATGATATAATCCAGTCCATTTTTTGCTTCTTTCCTTCTGCAACGACCGTCCTGCTAAAGTAATACTCAGGTCAATTTTTACAAAATTGAGAACTGTCTGAGTGCAGCGAGTTTTCGAAATTTAAAAATTAACCGTCATCTATTACTAGGAAGTGAAAGAAAAAAAGAAGTACTTTTGGTTATCTTTTGGTATCAAAAGTAACAAGAGATAAATATGAATTAGTAATTAAAAATCGTCTTTTTTTAAAAAATAGTTAGAAATACACTTAAATAAGAGTTACTATTAAATAATTGAAGTTAATTTAACGAAAAGGTTAGGTGTTAAATACCTCACCCTTGACAAAACACCTCCTAATTGTAACTATTTACATATAACCACGCCGTAATAGCTCAGTTGGTTAGAGCGTAGGACTCATAAGCCTAAGGTCGCAGGTTCGATCCCCGCTTACGGCACCAAGATAACTCCCTTATAGGGTTTATTTTATTGACAAGTATTTTTATTTGATTTATTGCTAATTTATAGCAATTCAAACTTTTGAAATTTCGGAGTCGAATCATGAAACTTTCCAATTTTGTTCGTGAATCACTTAAATCAGCTGCAATACTACTAGCTTCAACTGGCTTTTTTCTTACATCTGTAAGTATTAAAAGCGATTTGTCTAAAAGTGTATCGCCGAAAGAATCCTTTAGTGCTAAAGTAAGTTTTGGAGGGGAAGTAGCAGAAGCAGCCTATGGAAATTGGACTTATAAAATTAGCTCAATTTCTAATCAAGATAGGGTTAATTTTTGCAAATCTACTTTTCCAAAACGTAATATTACACAAGCTTCTTCAAGTGGCGATACAGTGTTGTGTTACTTTGCTGGTTACCCTAGTATTTTTTATCGACACCAGAGTGAAGTGTGTGAATATAAACACCCTAGATATGGCACCTGGTTAGGTGATGGAGGTGCAAGTTGTTACGATAGTTATTGGGGATGGCACTAATTTCAAAATTCAATAAAAAAAGGTGTATGATCACTTGATTTTACACCTTTTATAAATTAAATTATTTAATATATTACATATGAGAAATCCTGTTATAAAATCAGAGATAATCGAAGGAACAAATAAATTTACAGAATATAAAGGCCAAATATTACCTTATTTTGACGTACAAATGTTGTTAATGACATTAGTATTTGGTATCGGAATATATTTAATTTTATGGTACAATAACAAAGAAAATAAAAATAAGAACATCAAAACAACAATCTTCGCAATTATCTTGTTTACAATATTATTATACTGGTACTCTTTACCAGAAATGATATTTTACAACATTTTCAGAATATAAAAAATTAATTTGCTAAACTTCAAAGTTTAGTATTTTTTTATATCCAAAAGTGTCGGTAATTATCTAAATTATGTTTATGAATTTCATTTCATTGACCTTTATTGATTCTATTTTTTGTAAATTGACAAAAAGGCCTTATATATCAAAGCTTTTACTAATATATGAATATAAAATTATACGATACTTATCTCAAGCAAGACGTAGAAATAAATCTTGATAAAACGATAAAAATGTATTCGTGTGGACCAACAGTATATAGCTACTTGCATATTGGAAATGTTGTTGCAGTTATGATGCCAGAGCTAATAACTAATACGATCAGATACTCTGGTGGTAAGGTTAACTGGGTTTCAAACGTTACTGATCTTGGTCATTTAACAGATGATGGTGATAATGGAGATGACAAGATGGAAGTGGGGGCAAAGCGAGAAGGTAAAACAGCAGCTCAAATTGCACAATTCTATTATGAAGATTATCTTGATCAATTAAAAGCTCTTAATATAGACAATCCTGAAGGTTTTAATAATCCACATGCTTCTGATTATATCTACGAGCAAATGCTAATATCACTCTATTTATTACAAGAAAAAAGAGCATATATTACAGATGATGGTATATATTTCTCAAACCGAGGGAATCAAGATATAGATAGATCATTTTTGCCCAAATTCTCTGGCTCAGCTGAATTCTCAGAAAGAGATATTGTTAATTCTGAAAAAGATCCAGAGGATTTTGCCTTATGGAAATTTGTTGATGAGAATACATTGCAGAAATATCGATTTATTGATTATCCTCTGTTATCAACAATCAACATCGACGATTCAATACTCAGTCTATGGGGTTGTCCAGGTTGGCACACAGAGTGTGTAGCAATGATAGGTGCTGTATTAGGATATGGGGTAGGGTATCAACCAAAACAGTTCTCTTTTGATACTCTCAAGACAGAAGATTCTTTAGTTGATATTCATACAGGAGGAGAAGATCATATTGAAGTGCATCACAAGAATGAAATTCTCCAATCCCTTGCATTAGGGCTAAAACTAAGTAAATACTGGGTACATAACAGACACCTAAAAGTCGATAACCAAAAGATGTCTAAGTCCCTAGGAAACTCATTTAATGTCAAAGGTGATAAATCTATAACAGGAATTGACTCTATAATCGGGAAAGGTATTAATCCACTTGCTTTTAGACTTTTGTTTTTGGAACACGATTATAGAGAGCAAATTAACTTTACATGGGATAAACTCGAACAATCTCAGAATAGACTATTCAGTCTCTACAAACTTGGAGCAGCAATTCAAGCTAAAAACCTTGTTTTGTCAGAAACTGATACAAACCCTGAGTTAGACCAACAATTCACTCAATTACTTCTTGATAATCTAAACAGTAGAGAAACACTGGAGTTATTCCAAAAAGAACTTACAGATACAGTAACTTCTTTAAATAATAAGGAAGTGAGACATTTTGTAATTAACTCACTCTATAAATTGGATAAAATTGTTTTAAAACTTAATATATTCCAAGTTGTGCCAAATGAATATCAACAATTAGCTAAGTTGAGAATAGAAGAAAAGAACAATAAAGACTACCAAAAAGCAGACGTGATAAGAGATGAGCTTTCAACACAAGGTTATATTATCGATGATTACACTTGGGGAACAGGTTTATGGAAAAAAAATTAGCGACTTACACAGGGTAAGTCGCATTTTCTTAAATGTTTTTTAGAACATCTAAGACGTTTGATTTGATGTTTTCTAACATATGATCTTGATCTTCTAGGCCTACAACTTTAACAGTTGAAAGGTGTTGAGAAAATGGATCGATCACATTGAGAGTTGTTGCATCAAATAATTCAGGGAGGATCAAAACCATTAGACAATAAATGTCATAAAAGTTAATCCGATCAATCTGGTCCCAAACATGAGCTCGAGGACTCATAAGTTTGGTCTTACCTTTGATCGTGAACTGTTGCCAGAAATCAGCAACGTTCAGATGAGCAGGTAAATACTTCATTCTATACTCATCATTAGGGTTAAGCCGCAATGTTGAATAATATAATTGAAGCGTCTCCTGGATAATCGTAAGTAGTTCGAGACTGCTCTCTGATAGAATTGATTCGATTGTTGCCTTATCAAAAGCCACAGCTCGAGCCAAATTCTTAGTTACGATTGTAACAGGGACTTTGTGTTCTTCAAGCAGTCCTTCGTTCTGAAGTTGTGCTAAAAAGCCTAGTTCATCTTGTGCAAGAACCATATTATTGGTACTTGCATCAAGCATACCACTGGACTCTGGAGAGCAAAGTTTAACACCGCTAAACACTACAACTTGCTCAAGATGCGCAACAACTTGATTGGCATAGTGAGACAAGAAATTTTGCAACTCATTTAGACCCGCAGCAGCAATATAAGTATATCGCTTTCCAGGACCAAATGGATTAAACATCCGAAGTAGCGATGTGTAAGCATTGTCAAACTCTACACTCTCAGTATCCTGGTCAAAAGTCTCATCCCATAATACATTATTTGTTACCGAAGATCCAAGATTTACCGGGATTTCTAGATCCAAATTGTATTGAGATAGAACTTTTTTAGCCATCACTGCACGGTCCAATAGTGGTTGCCCAACTACAATAACCAAAGCAAGATTAATAAGACCAAGCTTGTGCAATTGCGCCGCATAGTGAAGAGCAAGGTGCCCATCACCATTACGACCAATTGCAATCGACAAGATTACATTTCTCATAATGGTGAGAACTCCTTGTTTGTTGATGGAATTAGGGCATTTTACAACCTTGAAGAGACTGTAGCATCAAGCTAAAGATCTCTTCAAGGATTGATTTGGGATTTAATACTCCATTATTGTCTTTATCAAAGCCAATAATATCTAAGTTATTTACCTTTACAGGATTAAAGAACTCTAAGTATTTGTCATGGTTTTCGATTGACAATAGTAGCGCAAGAAGTGCCATTGCATCATACAGTTGGAATTTAACAACTGCTTCTTGTCGCGTTTCGATTAAATACCCTATAGGATCGAAATCAAGATTACCATATTCTTTTTCTGGAATTAGACCAGAACAGAACACAGTATTAAACCAATGACTATTACGATCCAAAGGAAGCGAACCCCGCAAAGAAGTTGCCTCAGATGATGCGCAACGCTGCCATAAATGCTTAAGTCCAGCTTGCTGTTTAGCAGTAAAGACTTCTGCAATCGGGTGATTATCAGACTGTTTAACCAAATCATTGTAGAATTGATATCCAATTTTACATTGACTTGTGGCGATGTTTGAGAGGATGATCGTTTTAATGAAGAATTCCTCTTCAAACATCTTCGCATACAATGCTGGTGTAGCTTTTGCGTCGAAAGTGCCATTGTTAGCGCCTCCATACATTGGTAAACCCCAATCATCATTTATCTGCCCAGAGCTAACGTCTACATCACACATCAACGAAAGACTATTAACCTTTTGCTTTACAAGTGCCGAGTTTTGGAACATGAACTTGCAAAGGTCAGTCATAGGACCAATTCCTAGAACCATAACAGACTTTGCTGAGGAATTGAGTAAAACTTCATAAAGAAATTCTTCCCAATTAGTGTTAATGTCAGATTCTTCTGACATTTCAAATGGAAGTGGTGCAAATTGATGCTCCAGAGTCTCCTCTTTTACATTACAATCCGTACCAGCCAAGATTTGAATGTGAGACACATCCAAACCACGTTGACTGAGAGTATCAACAACTCCCTGTGCATACCTAGCTTTCTTAAGCGGGTCTTTGCCGCAGCATACAATAACAACATTGTATCCCTGTTTGCATGCAATCATCAATATTGCAGCGAGGTCATCAGTGTCCACACTAATGTCACAAAATATGACAATAGTACGCTTAGTCTTGTTGAAAACGAACTGAACCTTCGAAAGAATCTCATTTCTGACTTTAGTTTGAGTCATTTTATCTGTCCTATTTTATTTGTTCTATAAACATGAACTAGAACAAATCTATCACAAAAAAGCCCTTATGTCAACAAAATTTCCTACTCAATTAAGAGTAGGAAATATTCAATTTAATTATTGACTGGTTTGACTAGTTGTGAACAAGTTGCTGTTCCATTTTCATACTAGGCAAATGCACTGGCATTTTTAGAAGACCTTCTTCCAACATGTGGGAGAAAATCTTAAGTGTAGTATTTGCATCAATAACACCTGTGTTATCACCGCAACCAAGGATCATGAAATTACCGCGATCATCAACTACTGGATCAAAAATACCAGGAATCAAAGCTGCCATTACAACTGTTGGGTCGTAAATAGGAGATTCTGTCTCGATGTATTGCAGGATATCAGAGTCACGAGTAAGTGTTTGAAAGATTTCATCTGCCAGCGTTGGCATAAGAATCTTCCGTAAAACAGAGCGTTTTAAAGCTGCAGGCGCAACTTCAACGCCATCGTCATGATTGCCATATTTCCACCAGTTCAACGCATTCTCGTTCTTGCGTTCCCACATAACCTTAGAAACAATATTATAGTCTTTTAAAGGACCGTAAATATCCATTTCCATTGGAATTGGTAAAGCATAAGCAAGTTGTCTTGTTGTAACCAGCAAGGGAACAGGTGTGTCGCTGTCAGCTAACTCATTAATCAAATTGGCAAAGTTAATCGCAGCCTCCCGACTGGAAACGTTGAACTTGGTATTTGCACCAGCGGTAGGACCTAAGTCCCAACAGATGTGTTTACGATCATCACTGATAGTTGCATTGTTCTGAACATAAATCTCAAGAGATTCAAGTACAGTTTTTGGACCGTTTGTCTCGACTTCGACAATATATCGAAGTAATTCATATGTCTCGTTTAATGCTGTTGTGCAGATTATTATGTTTCGACCACCGTTCATGGCTTGGTAAACCATATCACGGTAGATCTGTTGTTTACCTTGCTCCCAAGACTCCTGGATAAATGGATCCTTAAGACGCAAGATCTTCTTATCATCACCCTCATAAACTGCAGTTTCCTTGTTGACAAATGAGCCGATATGAACTGTCGCACGCACGTCACCGAACATGGCTAGAAGATTAGCGAACTCAGCTCCTGATCTGTCTAGAAAATAGTTACAGCCTACATGTCTTAGATTTACCGTACTACCATGTTGACCAATGAGCAACAGTAAAGCTTGAAGATCATCAAGATCTTTAAGCTCAGTAGCATATAAATCTGTAAGGTCGGCGAAAGCCACAACTAGTGGCATATCTTTGCGAAATCTGAACTGTCTGCTTTCCTTTAAAACTTTTTTCATAGTTTCATGGATATTTGCAGTGTTCAAAGCGCGTAATCGACTGTGGTTGCGATAACTATTGTCATTGTATCCAAGCCACTGAGCGGCAAAGTTCTGGTTATTGAAAGGTACCACGGTAATTCTCCTTTATTCAAAGTTTGGCCGAAATGCTTGGCGCTATTGCCAAACGCTAAACTCAAATCTTAATTTAGCATAATTCTAACTTTATTGCAAGTAATGCTTTATTGTGATAATAAATATTTATTACAATATCTAACTGCATATGCAATTCAATACTCTATCTCCTAATTCTCTAACTAACACCACTCTAGTTATTTCTTCTATAGCTGCAGGTTTTCCTTCTCCAGCTGAGGATTATATCGACAAGAGAATAGATCTCAATGAGCATCTAATCAATAACCCTGCTGCAACCTTTATGGTTAGAGTGGAGGGTATGAGCATGGTTGATTGTGGTATCAATGAAGGTGATGTTTTGCTCGTTGATAGAGCATTAACAGCAAAAGATAAAGATATTATCTTAGCCGTTGTCGATGGTGAGTTTACTGTTAAGAGATTGCGCAAGTATTCTAATAGAATAGAACTTGTTCCAGAGAATTCTTCTTATCCTACCATTTATATAACAGAAGGAATTGAATTCCAAGTGTGGGGAGTGGTAACATATGTTATTCACAAAGCTAGCTAATCAATAATGACAGCACTGCTAATAAGCAAAAACAACCAATGAATATCATTGGTTGTTTCTTATTTATCAAAAATTGAAAGACCTATTACTCTTGCATTATTATGTTTGACTAAAGTTCTGAAAGCTTCAGAAAACTTTGAGTCAAGCAAGGACCAGTTTGTTTCTTCTTTGGTCTTGGATTTGTCTTCTAGGAAATAATTAATATTCATTTCATAGCCTTTTCTTTTGAGTTGATAGGCTATGGTTGAAGTCTTTTTTACCTGATCAATAACTTGATTAGCATCAATTAATTGCCTTTTTTGCGGGTTTAAATACTTAGATACAAAAGATCCGGTGTTAAACCATATTGATTTAACGTTGAGCGCTTGAGCTAATTCTTCGATATTTACGATATTTAAATACTCATCAGGATCTTTTATATTTAGCTTACTGTTATTTTTAGGACCAATCATTGGGAATGCTTGAAGTCCTACAGAGTAGAGGGTATTTGGAGTTATTAATTTTGTGTATTCAGTGAAGGGTGAATTGGTTGGGTTCTCCCAATTCTCATCACCAGGATCAAAAGTTAAATTATTAAGCATTAAAGTAAGTTTTGCTTTGGGGTAGTTTTTGAGAATTTGAGAAGAGTAATTGTTAACAATTAGACCAACATCTTGTTTACTTGCTCCATCATAGTTCCACAATGGAGTATTAACTTCAGGCATTAGAACAATTGTACCTAATTCATCTTCGGAGATATTCATTAGCGTAAGTCTTTCGAAAAGAAAGTTGATCCATTTGTTAAATTTACCTGTTTTTAGTTCTTGAAAGCTCATTAGTGTGCCGTAGTAGAATGTTGGTTCCATCACAATAAGAGGTCTAATATTATGTTTGGAAAATGCAGAAATGTTACTAAACAACTCATAGCTAATTTCCAAAGTAGATGTATACTCAGAAGGAGTAGGAACAAAAAACATTAATTGCTTAACAACACTAGATTTACAGATATCTTGATATTTTGAAAGTTTGCTCAAGTATTTGTTTTTAGTAGTCTGAAAGTTAATTGGACTGGAAGTTGTGCATTCCGAATTATCATATTGAGCAAAAGCGAGGTTAATAGTTGAGATCGAAAATATTGATAAGATAGTTAATAGTGTTATAAGTGCAATTGATATTATACTTAAGTGTTTCATGAAATGGAGATTATTTAATAGTTATTCTTTTTACATGAGACCAAGTAGTGTGCTTGTTCTCTTTGTAGTTTATAACTTTTTTCCAGTTTAAGACAACTTTTATACTTGCGATGTATTCAATTACGCTTACAATAAGCATAGTAAAATAACACAATGGAGAGATTAAGAAGTATATAATTTTGTTTTTGCGTGAAAGTGTGTCATCTCCTAAAAATGCAAAACTATAAAGTATACAATAAAAAGCCAGTAGGAAAAAAATGATTTTCCAAGCACCTGCCATAATTGTATAATAAATTACTAGCCCAAACAACAATGGTTCAAAGAAAAACAAAACTTGAGCTAAAACCATTAGTGGGAGATAAAAGAGAGTGAACTGCCAATTAAATTTTTTATTTAAGTTGAACAGTAACGATTTGTGTTTATAAATTGTCTGAAACCAACCTAATTTCCATCTGTATCTCTGTTTAAGTAAATCTGGAAAATTAGTTGGTCCTTGAGTCCATACTTCAACGTCATTGCCAAAAACAATTTTATTTTGCTTACCTTCTTTAAGTATTTTCATTGAAAGATCCATATCTTCTGTAATTGTATCAGAATCATAAAATCCAACATCTTCCAAAACTGTTCTTCTAAAAGTGGAGCCGGCACCACCGATTATGTATTCCATATTGGTAGTATTTAAGCCCTTTTTGAGGTAAAAACCTACTATATATTCTAATCTTTGAATAAAGTTTACAATATTGTTGTAAGGCATAATTTTTACATTAGAAATCATTGATGCAACCTTTGGGTTATTAAAATATTTGGCAGCCTTTTTCACAGCATCGTTAGACAGTAAACAATCAGCATCCAAACACATAACAATGTCTTCTTTAATAATATTTTTTATAAAATTATTTAGTGCTTCAGCTTTTCCAGAGTTTTCTCTATAAACATATTCTAATTTAGCACTCTTGTTAGTTTCAAGAAATCTTTGAACTTCTTTTTTTGTATTATCTGTTGAACCGTCGTCTGCTAAATATACTTTGTAATTATTATAATCATTTTTAAAAACCCAAATTGTGAGTAAATTTCACTAAAAATATATAAAGATAAAGATAGGTGCGAAATTCATATGTTCACACACCTATCCTTATCAAACAAAGT
>JAYUKV010000145.1:0-6887 GCA_043764135.1 bacterium
TTTGACTATATTTTACTTGATACAAGCCCAGCATTAGGCAATATAACACAATTAGCTTTATATGCTTCAGATTACACTTTTATACCCGCCGAATGCTCATTTTTAGGTATTGCCCAAATACAAGACACGGTAGACGCTCTAAGAGAATTAGCCCCAATATCAAATAAAAGTAAACTGGGAGGTATATTTTTAACAAAGCATATTAAAAATCAACTTGTGACTAGAGAAATAACAGAAAATTACAAAGATCATGTACTTAAAAGTCACATTAGTAAGAGTACAGAGATTGAAAAAGCACATCTAAAAAAATTATCATCAGTTGAAATTAACAAAAAAAGTGAAACAACAAAACAATTTACAAGTCTAGCAAAAGAAATATTAACAATCATTTAAAGTATGAATAAAAACAACAATTTACCAAAATTAGACTTGTCACCAAACAAGGAAACTATACAATCAAAATTTGTAGGTTTAAAAGGATTTACAGCTCCTGAAGTGCTGGAGGAAAAGGAGAGAAAAGCTGAGATTGAAGTAAAACGTCAACAGTTAAAAAAAGCCAACCTAAAAGTAAAATATCAAGTTAAGATTAAAGAGGAAATAGTTAAAAAACTTATAAAATATTGCAAAGATAATAGCATTACTCAAGGTGATTATTTAGAGTTCTTAATTATAAATGACTTGAAATAGTGTTATGATTGAAGAAAAATTATACTCTTATAGTGAGTTGTCAAGGACAATCGGAGTGGGGACTAGGCAAACATGGAGAAACCTCATTTTACATCAAGATTTTAAACATTATTTTACTGTTGCAGGTTCTAATTTTGGCAGAGATTTATATAGCACTAACTTATCAAAAAAAGAATTGAAAAACCTTTTTATTGAATATAAGAAAAAAGTACAGTTTATAGCATTGTCGAAGGCAACAAAGACAAGATTAAGTAAAATTAACTTGACTAAAATGTCAAACTAATTAATTGTAAATTTAAGGTATTTATCATATTTGTAAATGATATTGCAAAAAAATAAACCCTTACGGGATTACAAAAAATAATTTTTGAATAATTTTCAATTCTAATAATATTTTATATATACATCTATGTCAAGATGTAAGTGTATATCTTGTAACCCGTGCAACTACTATAACTCTTTAGATATGCACAATAACAACAATATATTTGATACATTTAACGATAAAATTAATATCGTAGATTTATACCTTGAGCTAGGCGGAAGAGAACCAAAAAAGCTAAATAATGGAGAATGGCAAGCTCAAGCCTTCTGGCGTGCAGATAAAAAAGCCAGTTTTACTATGAATGAGATTAAAAATTTAGGTTTTGATCACGGAGGAGGGGATAAAAAAGAATTTAACCTTTACCATTTAGCTTTAGAGGTTTTAAAAGATAAAAATCAAGCAATGTCTTTGCTTAGAAGAATGGCGGGAGTAAAAGAGAATATAACATATGTAAAACCAATCAATAAAACAACGGCAGAACTACCAACAGAGATAAACATTGATTTAGATTTAAACTTAAATAGTTCTATATTTACTGAACTATCTGAGGAAAATAAGAAGAAAATTAAGGAATTAAGAAATATTGAATACAACACCTTAAACTCTGAACAAAAAAAGATAATCAAACAAAATTCAAAAAGTGAAGTTTGTTTGATTTACTGGCTAAATGATAAAATTAAATTTTATCAAAGATGGTTGCCAGAAAACAAAGACAAATATCAAAGCGGAAGCGGTGCAAGTCCTAAAAATTGTTATCAATTAGGTTGTTTAAATACTATTACTCAAAATACTGATTTATGGATTGTTGAGGGTATTTTTGACGCATTAAGTATGCAATTATCAGGCTTTAATTGCTTATCAAAATACAACGGAGATAGTAATAATAATTTAGTAGCTCAATGGCTTAAAAATAATCACAAGAATTTTAACAAAATTTATCTAGCTTTAGATGATGACAAAGCAGGAATAGATGGAACTAAAAAGATAATTGAAACCTTAGGAGAAGAAGGCAAAAATATTAATTTATGGACGGCTAAAATACCTAGAAAAAACAAGGAAGACAAGAACGACCCTAACAATATTTTTAGGACTAGAGCAGTCAAAGAAGCTGATTTTATAACTAAACAAGTTCCTAAAATCACAGGTTTTGAACCTTACAACTTCACAGTTGCAAACATGACGCAAGATACAGCAGATTTAAAAAGTATCACAACTAACCTATCTTTTGAAAACAACGGAAAATTAAAACCATTAGAGTTTTATAATGGCACTGTAAACGCTATACCCGCAAGAATTGGATCAGGTAAAACAACATTACAACTTAATCTTCAAACAGATTTTGTTATAACACAAAGCAAAAAAGTCCTTTTTATAACTCTTGAAGAAACAGAAAAAAGGTTAAGTTTTAAGATGCTTGCTTTAGCTTGTTACAAACTAGGCTTAAAATTGCCCGTTAACGAGTGTTTTAACAATATGGGCTATTATCTCAAGCAAGAACTAATAAAACTCAATACAGGGCAAATTAGAGGGCTAGAAACGCAAATTTTAGAGGCTATGGAATTACTAAAGAAAAATGTTACACTTGTAAACATTAAAAACGATATAGCAAATATTGAAAGAGTTTTAAACCAATTGCACGAAGACGGGCAAAGTTATGATGTAATTTTTATTGATTACTTCCAACGCATAAGAGCAGAAAATGCAAAAGGCAATTCATGGGAAACAGCTCAAGAGGTAGGTAATAAATTACTTGATTTAGCAATTAAACTTGATACAGTCCTGATTTTAGGCAGTCAGAAAAACAGAACCGGAAAAGATGACGCTGATACTTCAACAATAAGCGGGGGCGACGGACTAGCGGAGGTTTGTAACACAATGCTTGATATTCAAAGAGAAAGCGGAACTAATAGAAGTAAATTGACAGTTATAAAGTCAAGAGACGGTCAGTTTTTAGCTGGCACAAGTGCAACTTATGAAGTCAATGACAATGTTATCAAAAAATTAGGAGAACAAACCGCTATACCCGAACAAATCAACAAATTTAAACCTTTAAAATAATTTAGACTATGACAGAATTAAGAAAAGCAAAATATGGAAATGAGTTCATCACAAAGTCAACTAAAACTGAATTAAAAGACCTTGAGTATTTACAAAAACAATCAAAAATACCATTTACCCCATTATGTAATTTACAGAATATAGAAAGATTTTTTTTGTATAATCTATTTGAAAAAAGACATAGAGAGATTGAAAATCTAATTAAAAAAGCTAAAGAAATAGGGCAAGAATTAGAAGAAAAAGAATTAATGTACTTCAAAGTAGGTGATTACAATGATCTTTCTATGTTAGTAAGCAATGCTACTGAAAAATATGATTACAAAACAACAAAGAAAATAATTAAAAAAGCAAACGAATTAAGTAAAATAGATATAGGATTTTTTAAGACTGTTGATAGAGCAGACAAAATGGTAGTTTTTTTTGAAACAACAACAGCATTTAAAATTATTACAAAGTCTGAAATGCTAGAAAAGCCCATTAAACTTGTTAAAAAAACAGGCAAAACAACTTATGAAGAAGTAGAATATACAAAGACACAAGAATTTTTTGTACAGCTTGATTATGACGTTTACAAAGCTTTTGAAAAGTCTTTTGAAATATACACAGAAGTCACAGAACCAACTAACTTATTAAAATTAGTTCATCAAAAATCACATGATAATTACTTTAAATTAACCGATTTAGTCATATCTTCATTGAAGTACACTAAAACCCTTAGATATACTAACAATGACCCTAGTTTAAGGATAAAAATTGATTTATTAGATATTTTGAAGCTTTTAGAGTTAGAAAATAAATTTAAAAAAAATAAAAACGAAACTATAAATAAAGTAAAATCTTATTTTGACTTAATGATTACTCACAAACACATAATTAAAAATTATCAACACGACACAGTAAACAAATTTTTTTACTTGATTGAAATTTAAGCCAATGGATTATCGGGGGAAAGCCAATGGATTATCGGGGGAAATGACACCCCGCAAACCGCTTTAAATAAAGGTTTTGACCTCTCTAATAATTATTAATAACTATTAATAATTATTAATAATAAAAAATATGTTTTTTAAGGAAACATATTTTCTTTTTTCTTAGTTATAGATAGGGGGTTGACACCCCCTAAAACCCCGTCTTGGACTTACAATAATACTTTATTTTAAATAGTAATAAGATATTAATTTAATAATTATAGTACAAGTTTAAGACTAATATAACACAATCATATTTACTTTTTTATTAGTCTATATATCCCTCATTTTATCAAAAATTACATAATAAATGATTTGTATTTTTGTACAAATTCTTACTTATTTGCTCGCTACACTCCCAAACAACCAAAAATTCCAACTACTAAAATACAAATCACCGCCCAGAACAAAGTCAGCACAACCCACACAAAACCTAGCTATCACCCGTATTACTATCAACAAATTCTTTAAACAAAATATCAAAACTAACTCCTTTTTTAGCTCTTAATCGTCTTAAATCATCGCAAACCTCAACAGATAAGACACAACTAAATTGCTTATTTTTCGCTCTGTAATCATCTTTTGTTCGTTTTCGCCTCGCCTCTCTCTCCTTAACTGACAAAGGTTTACGCCCGCCTCCTTTAGCTCTTTTTACTGGTTTTTTTACATTTTCTAACATAATATTTACATTGGTTAACCAGGATTTTAGACTTTTACAACTTAAAATTTTACAACAGGAGGGTCAACCCTTTAAATTTGACTAGTCGGATATTTTATAGTAATTTTTAATTGTTGTTAGCTAATTTTACGGTTCTTTTTTCGTACTTAGTCCCGTATTTTTGCTTAATCTCACCTAAAGAATAATCGCTATTGAAGCGATATTTTTTTGTATCCTCTTCTTTTCGATAATACCAAGCAATTTTTTTAGGTGAGAATCTAAAACCTATGTTTTTTAACCTCCTGTTAAAATAAATATAAAATATATTATTAATTATGTCAAGTAGAGACATTATTAATATAATAATAATCCTTTTTATGAAAAGAAAAAACAAACTATTATACTTGTTTATTATTTTGATTATTATTTATATTAATTATTGCTTTTGTCTTGTAAATTTGATTCTTATACCTCAATAAAAACTCATAACTTGCATCTTCAACCCTTAGAATCTCGTCTTCTGAAACTCTTAACGCATTAGCCATAAATTTAGCGTTATTAACCCCAGTATGACCACAGAAGTATGTTGATATATTGTCTAAAATGGAGTTTTGAATTTCTTTAATAAGCTGATTAGCATACTGGGTTACTAGAATAATTGAAACATTTTCTTCTCTAATGGTTGCAAGCATACGGGCGAAAAATGACAGATTGACAGTGCTTGCCTCTTCAATAATCAAAAAAGTCCATATGTTTTTAGCTTTTCTTTCTTTACTCTTAACCAAAACATCATACCAAAATGCTAAAATTAAAATTTGAGTAGTAATGTCATTGATCCCGTTCATCATTGTCATGTTAATTTTTGGTAAGGCAATAAAATTGTTATTATCAAAATTAAGCCCTAATTCTTCATTGTTTAATTCGGTAGAGTTTGCCAAAAATTGAAAACGTGCCAAAAACGCCCCAAATATAGCCATGTTTTGTTTCTGGCTATCTTTGTCAGTCAACATATCACACAGTGCTTTAAACGGCTCGTATGAGCTAAATTTTAGGTATTTAGAACCGCTCGGATTATCTTGTAAGATGTTATACAGCTTTTTAAAATTCAAAAGCTCTTTATTTTCTACCTGCTTTTGATTGTATTGTAAGGCAAAAGTCAAAGAATGTTTAAAGTAGAGTTTCAAATAAGTTGTGTCATCAGGTAGTAAGAGATCGGTTAATGTCTCGCCGTATTTTTCTAATTCAATTTTGCCTAGTTTCATTGCTAATGGGTTAAAATTTAGACCTTCTCTTACTTCCTGATTAAATAATTTTTGACACTTTAAAGCCGTAGAAGTTTTGGGATCAATCATTAGAAAATTAGCCCCTTTACCCTTAATTAAACCTATTAAATATAGTAATAACTCACTTTTACCTTGTCCCGTCTTAGAACAGATAAAAAGATGTCTAAACAAATCAGAAATAGATATTTTAATTTGATTAGTTCCAAATAAAATACTTTTGTTATCTTCTTCTAATTCTAAACTTGTTTGACCTGCACCCTCAAAAAAACTTATAAATTCGCTTTTGTTAAGTTTTAAAGTAGTATATCCAGTGTTAAAATTCTCTTGCTTATAGAACTTGATTTGATTATCAGGATTAGCTAAATTTAGTTTACTGTACACCTCCCAATTATCAGTCCACAAGCCAACTTTATACATGTTTTGATTCTCTAATTCTTTTTTGGTTTTCTCGCCTCCTATGTAGGCTTTTACACCCGCGTAGGTGTCTAAGTTACTTGCTATCCAATTATTATAAAAGCTCTTGAATTTGCTTTTTTCCATACCGTAAGGTGTTATTGTGATATATAAGCTCTCATCACCTTGTAAAAGTGTTTTTATAGCTTGTATATTAGTCAAAAAATGCTTTTCAATATCTCTTTGACCTATGAATATTTTTTTTGTTTTAATTTTCTGCAAAAACTCTTTTTTTAACCCCTCACTTTTAAATGTTGTTTTGTTGTAATCTCTATAATCAAATAAGGCTAAACCGTTATTTTTCAATAGAAAACAACAATTATCATTATAACTAATTATGTCTTTTAAACTTTTCATAAGCTGGTAATATACTAATATAAATATTAATTAATTTAATATTATAATTTATATGTATATTTGACAAGTTGACAAAATATATTTATTGTAAAAAATAA
>JAYUKV010000146.1:0-24838 GCA_043764135.1 bacterium
AATTAATTGAAGGTATAACAACAGGAATACTGTCATTATTAAAAAGGATTTGTTAATTATCATATTTAATTATTTCATAATATAGTAAAACTATATTTAGAAGCCTTAAAAAGATCTTTTGAAGAACTGGCTAAAATGAGGTTGGAGTTTGGTTGCGAAAGGTGAGTCAACTAACAAGGATCGAACAAAGCGGCAACACAAAGCTTACAATTAATGATTCAAACCTCTTTAACAAGTCAACTATTACAACTCAACTGAGCGGTTCATCGACTCTAACTATATCGCCAGAAGGTACATCTCAATTTATTGGTGATATTTCTGGTAATAGTGATCTTAGAGTTAGTAATTTTAGCTTTAGTAGTGTTGAGCTTAATCAACAAGGTAATAGCGAGGCTAAAATTGTTGGTAAACAATCAGCGACTGCCAATGTTGAACTTAGCGGTAATTCTAAATTACTTTTACAAGGATTTAGTAGTGTTAATTACACTGGTTCTGGAAATAGTGAATTAACTCTAAAAGAGTCAAAACTAACTAGTCAATCCACCTCTGGTAATTCCAGTGTAAATTGACTTACTGCTTAAGAACTTGTTTAAGGTAAACAAATACAGAGTTGAAAATATTTCAACTCTGTTTTTTTAGTTATTGTTCAAATGGTTTTGGACAAGCCCAAGCACCTAACTTTTTCTGTTTTGCAGCTGCTTCTGCTGCTTGGAAGATTTTTCTATACTTGGTGTTTGGTGAATATGCTGTAACTCGACCTCTTCCTGTACTTACAATTTTGTAATTTAGAGATTTGGTTATGGATTCATCACTTTTTGTATTCTGGTAATCAACAGCATCTTGTTTGTTTTCAAAAACAAAACCTAGTACTCTTTGATATTTAACATCTACAGGACCAGCATCAAATGCCAAAAATACATCTTTAGAGTCTAGTTGTTTTTTAGTCCAATCGGATGCTTGTTGACCGTAACACTGAGGTTCTACTTTTGGTTTTTTGGTTTCGGGTGTATCAGAATAGAGCATTCTAACTTTGAGAGTATATACCACATCACCGGTTTTTTTGGTGCTGGTATCCAATGCCTGGTTAATATCCTTGTTAGTAACAAGGAATGTATCACCATCGGTAATTTCTACAATTTGAGCAGGAAGGACCGTTGGAAGAGTGAGATTTTGAGCACCTGTGGTAACAAACCTTACTTTATTGTCAGTAGTGTTAGATCCACTAATTTTGTGACTAACAAAAGAAGTATCTTTATTAACACTAACCTTGTTCAACGAATCTAACCAACCGCAGCTAGTAGTCAAACCAGCAATAGAAACAACCAAAATTGTATTGGTCAATACTGTAATAATTTTCATAAGAAAACTACCTTTTACCTAGAGTGTAAGTGGACTTTGATATATTTACATAGTTACATTACTTTGACAAATTTATAGAGTATTGCTAATTAATAAGAAGTTACGATCCCCCATTTCAAAAGAGTAATGAAGATGATTAAAAAGCTTTTTGTTGGTAGTTTAATGATGTTTTCGGCTATGGTAACTCCGGTAATGGCCGCAGAGTCTAAAGGTCAAGTACCAAACCCACTACCCACTTTATCACCTACTGAAGAGATTAAGCCTGGTATGGTTCGTATTGTTTGTTTTAAACAAACAGGTGATTACCAAGGTTTTGAGGTCCAAGAAAAATTAAACAAAAAACAACTTGACTTGCTTTCGCGGATAAAGGCTCCATCAAATGTTATCAATAGAATTCGTCTCAACTATTCTATTGAAAATCGAGTAAAATCATGTCTAAATCGTGGAATTCCAATCAACGGATATTCACGAAAACCTAATCCTAACCGTAAGAAAGGTTTTATTAACTCAATCTACACTATTCTACCGTATAATGTTGATATGACATTGGTTGGAGATCAAACTTCATTTACTCCAAAAAACAATATTCAAGTCAAGGTAAAGTTTGATCCATTTAGTGGATACTCAACCTCGGTCAATGAAATAGACAACCCTCAATAAATATCCAAACCTCATCGACATTCAAAATGTCGATATTTTTTGACTAGATATAGATTATTAGGGAGATTTAAATATGAACCTTCTTCAATTAAAGCAAGACTTGGAAAAACATTTTGGTTTTACCTTTAATATCAACAAAGATCTCAAACAAGGTTTGATTAATACAAATCAAGCATTTATACAAGCAAAAATAGATAAATCCAATCCACAATTAATAGCTATTCAAATCTCTGAAACAATTAATAGTTACTTAAAGGATAATAACTACCCTTACTTCGCTATTAATACTGGTCCTTATGTAAATATAGATATTTATCCAGACAAAATTCAATCTAATTTTAACAATTTCTCAATTCCACAGTCAGAATCA
Organism: bacterium; assembly: GCA_043764135.1. Taxonomy (GTDB): domain Bacteria; phylum Patescibacteriota; class JACMRA01; order JACMRA01; family JACMRA01; genus JAYUKV01. The sequence goes on from JAYUKV010000146.1 coordinate 2,390, forward strand.
AAAATATTACTAGAATATATTTCACCTAATGTAGCCAAAGAGCTTCATTTGGGTCATCTAAGAAATATGAATATCGGTGACAGTATTAGAAGACTATTAGTTCTTAAATACCCTAACTTATTAACTGTTAATCACTGGGGAGATTGGGGAGTGCAGTTTGGTAAACTAATATGGGCATATAAAAAATTCAAATCAGGATTAATTTCTAGTGCTACAATCAATGATAATATCGAACCTATTAGTTTTGATATTTATGAATCTAATCACCTTCAAGGTTTAATAAGAATGTACGTCTGGGCAGAGCAGAATAAAGCAGATTATCCAAATTATGACCAAGAAGTACGAGATGAATTCTTAGCGCTTGAAAAAGGAGATGAAGAGAATATCAAACTATGGCAAGAATTTATCAAAGTTTCAAAAGTTGAAGTTACTAATGATATGGAGCTATTCAATGTTCCTATCCATATGTTAGAACAAGGAGAGTCGTATTATGAAAAATATAATGATCTAGTATACAACTTTTTTGAATCAAATAAATTGTGGCAATCAGAAGATAAAGCAAGATTTATAAACTTTGAATTATTAGCAGAACTAACCAATAATCCTTCTATTAAGAATTTGGGTTATGGTTATTTAATATCTTCTACTGGTTATACTACTTATTTGTTTAGAGATATTTGCGCTAGAATAGACTGGGTAAGCGTATTAGAATCAGACAAAATGATCACAGTTACCGGCAATGAACAACTCCACCATTTCAAACAATTAAATGCAGTTTGTGATTATATTTCCACTCTTCAGACCGCTTTTAAAAACTCTAACAAACTAGCTTCACAAAATATTATTCATGTTCCTTATGGTTTTCTAACATTGGCAGGGGGCAGTAAGATGTCTACACGTAAAGGCATAATTCACAATGCTCGCAAGATGTTTGAAGATGTAAAAGCAGAAGCAATCAATAACTTAACCTTAAGAGATACTAATAATATTGATTTAAAAGCACCTATCATTACACAAGCTGCAATTAAATGGACTGATTTATCAAAGGACACTATTCATGATATTGAATTTGATCTTAATAGCTTACTAAGTTTTGAAGGTAACACCGGTATGTATCAACTGTATACTATTGCAAGAATTAACTCAATCTTAAACAAGAATCCAACTTCTTCAGTTTTTGATATTAACACTTTAACACCAGATGAGATATTAATTGCAAAGCAGGTTTTATTACTACCCTTCCAACTTAATGAATCAATTGATAAGCTTAAACCACATTATCTAGTAAACTACTGTTACGAACTAACTAATTCAATCAATAGTTGGTACAATACGACTTCATTAATTAATGAAAAAGATGATGTAAGAAAATCTACCTTAGTAAAACTATTAAATACAGTCAAAGAAAGTTTAATATACTCACTAGATAAATTAGGGATTGATACTTTAGAAGAAGTTTAGTTGAAACCCTGTATAATTTGTAAAACAATAATCAATCCCTAACTTTAAAAGTTAGGGATTTTATTCAGGTGTTTGAAATATAGTTTAACTTGCTTCTGTTAGATGCAAGATCTGTAACCAAGTTTTCTCCTCAACAAAAAGATTGATAAGGGGATTTTGAACCCATGATGCTGTAGCAAGAATTGAGTAGTCATCTCCTTCAATCTGGTAATAAATTCCAGAAGAATTTACCCTGATCACCGGCATTTCATCGTTAAGGATAATAAGCTCAACCTCATCTATAATCGTGTATCTCAAAATAAACTTTCGAGACACATACGCAGGAGGGTCGCTTGACTCAAGAACAGTAACAATTTTTTCAAATTGATAAGGCTTGTCTTTAACCTTGTACCTTTGCAAATGTTTCCAAAAAACAGGATGAACTTGTTCCATTAATTCGTAACTTTTCATACATCTCCTCAAAAATCGATTTGTTTCAATGTGCTAAATTAATTAGAAAACCAATTAAATTCTAGAGATTAAGGAATCAAAACTTTCTAGTAGATAAGTCAGATAGGGCATGATTATTGATCTTGTAATTTCATTGGTCGAAGTGCCAATAATGACATAAGATGATTTTTCTTCTGAGAATCCAATAAATACAGATTGTAACTGCTCGATGTGACTCTTATAAGGAGATGCACTTGAAGCAGAGTTCACAACATACCCAGTGTAATAAACTTTATTATTACCATAATCTGTTGTATAACGAACTTGTAAATTTTTATTTACAATTACTCCTTGTTTCGCTAGTACAAATTTTAGCTCTTCCAAGGTCGGAGTCGATCGGGGAGCGTTAGGATTGTGATTTGCTAGTCCTATTAAGAGATCAACAAACAAATTTGCCATTATCAGTCGCCTTGTTTCCTATTTATATGGTGTTCTTTGTCAGACTAACATAGTTTATACACTTAGTCAATCTTTATATTGGAGCTAGTTAGTAATGAATCAGACTCTGCGGTTTAAGAACAAAAAATGCAACAACCCACTCATTGTGATTGGCATATTTTTGTGATAAACTCATGATAAAGATTCTTACTAACTAGCTCCATTTCTCAAAACTACATATTTTTTGTTTTTTTTGTTTTAAACCATAAAAAAATTTAAATTCAGATAAAGTTTGTATTAGAACAGAAATTTTTAAGAATATTAAATATTCACTCACTCAACCCCTTTCGGGGCTGAGAGAGGTGGAAAAATCTGGAAATTGACCTGGTCAATTTCCGGTTATTCCCCTCACCAAGTGGCCGATAGGCCTCTTGGTGAAGAATTGATTCTATTACAAAATAATTATTTTTTTGGGAGTTAGTTAACAATGAATTCAATTGTTGACAGAACTAAGAATAACTCCACCTGTATTTAAACCGAGGATCATAGCAACTGTTTAAATTTTGGTGGAGTTTTTTCCAGTTTTCTTTTTTTAAATCCTACAATAAAGTGTGTACTCTTAAATTTAATTTAAACCAGATTTAAACTTTTTTAATTTCCCAAATAACAAACAAAGGTATCTTAGAATGAACTTCATAAAAATCAGGAAGTTTTGTTTTAGCTACTTCTATTGGCTTGGGTTCTATGAATTCTCTAACTTGGAATCCTGCTGTTTTAAAAACTCTAAACATTTCGGATAAAGGTCTATTATAGTGAGTAATGTCTAATTGTTGAAATAATTTTTCCTCAATCTTGTATTGATTAAGATAATCTCCGTATATCTCATAAGTTTTGTTCTCATTTTTTATTTTTTTATAACCCATTAAAAACTGATTTGATTCTTTGGTTTTGGTTGTTTGTGATCCCCATTTGATTGGGTGGTGTGTAGAAAAAATAATACTTCCTTTTGGTTTCAATAATTTATTTAAGTTTTTAAATAGCTTATCCCAGTCTTGGATATAATGAAATGTAAGAGAAGAATAAATTAAATCATATTGTTGATCAAGAACAATTTCGTTATTCAGATCATGAACAATAAAAGTATTATCGGGATGTTCGAATTTTGCTAATTCAATTAATTCGGAAGATGAATCAAACCCTGTTACTTCACCAAGATTCTTTAGCCAAGTAATATCTTCACCACTTCCACAACCAAGGTCTAATATATTTTCAAATTGTCTATTTTCTAGTATTTTCTTGATAGCTGGCTTTTCTAGATAAATATGGGCATAATGGGTAGAAGAACTTTTTTTTGACTGCCATATCGAAGAGTATTTATTGTAATCCATAATAAGTATTTATAATAACTCTTGATTTACCTGATAGTCAACAAAATATTGAGGTTCAACTGAATTATTTATCACCTCCACTCCTTCTGATTCTAAAATATTTATTTGTACATTACCACGAAAACCTAATTTTAAAGAAGAGATAGCTCCATTTTTTGCAACAACACGTTGCCAAGCAATTCCTTGACACTCTTCTTCACTAAGTCCAGAAAGAACTATTCCAACAGCCCAACCACTAGTACCAATAGCTTTACCAATAGCTCCGTATGATGTTACTTTACCAAATGGTATTTTGTTAACTTCTTCTATAATTCTTTCTTTGGGAGTCATGTTCTCAAGAATCATAGATTTATAGATATAAATCAATATTAATAAATGGTATTAGTGCAAAACAAACAGTTTCACTATAATATGAAGTTCTAGTAATTACATCATGTGTTAAAATTCCAATTGCTCCCTCGGATTGTTTACTGTTAGTTCTACCAAAAACCAGATCATCAGCGTCTCCAAGCTCTGTGCCTGTATCTAACAAATCTCCTACTTTTTTAGGTAAAGTAAATGTACCTGAACGGCTAAAATTCATTTTATCGTCATGATATATACCCACCCAGGCAAAACAATCATAATATCCACTTTCCTGCTTTTCTATCCCACCTTCTATAGCTACATAATAGTCATAGTCAGAATATAATTGTTTTGCATTAGTTAATCTGTTTAAAGCTCCTTCTTTAGTCTCACTATCAGAATTAGGTTGATCTTTAACATCACTAGCCGCTGATAAACCAAAAAAATTAAAACTCTCACTAGGCATCATCTTCATAAATGCAATCTTAACCGCGTCCACCTTTACCGGGTTTTTACTAACAATACAAACTCTTTTCATGATAAAACAATTACAATTTGATTTTCAATTGTCAAAAATAGTGCTTTGGTAGCTTTTTGATGGAAATCGAATAAATATATTTGTAGAAAAATAATTAACTTTCAGACTGAATAAAACTACTTCAAGTAATTCTTTGACTAATAGTACTATTTATATGCAATATATAATATATGACTAAATTTAATTATTTAATATTGCTGTCTTTATCATCAGCTTTATTTATTTTACTCAAAAGTTTTAATTCAGGACAAATATTAATAAATCTAGGTTTAAGCAACGGAGTATTCCTATCTTTATATTTATCTTTGTTTTATTTATTAACAGCATATTATATAGGATTAACAAAAATTACCAATGAAATGAAATATATTTATTTAATCTTTATTTTAACAGTTTTAACACTCACACTTTTGTAGTATTATTGACGAATTGATAAAATATTTCTATCTTCTAAATTAGAGACACCGACTTACATATCAACTAATTTAAAAATGCGATATTTATGACATTCAATAAAACACTCCCAATTCTTAAAAATACATTATTACTATCAATGATAGTAATACTACCATCTGTTACATATTTATTATGGTCAGATGCGCTTAATTTAACTTCTAAAGCAAGTGAAGTTGTTTTCGATCAATCAAGACTAAAGAGAACACCTTATAAAGAAACATACGCTGATGATTTATCTTATTTTGAGAACTTTTTAGGTTTCGATTATACAGGTAAATTTAAACAAATTTACAATAAAGAAAACCAATATGAAAAAAACGGTTCAATCTTTATCTCAGCTCAACAGAAATATACAGTTAATCCAACATTTAACTATCAATCAACTGATAAACGAGCAAACACTTATGATGCACAATATTCTGGTGGAAAGCTAATTTTAAAAGAAAAATTCCAATACGGACATCTTCAGATTAAGGCAAAAGTTCCTAATATTCCAGGAACATTACCAGCTTTTTGGTTAATTAACATGGACGATCCTAGTAGTTATGGTGAAATTGATTTACTTGAAGTGCCTGGATCAGAAAAAGGTAATGCTTACGCAGCTATTCACTGGGGTAAAGACCAATCATCTCTCAAGAATAAATGGGGAATGAGAAAAATGCCTACCATCTCAACTGAATCACATTGGTACGATGTTTATAGATTCCCAGATTATATAGCAGTTCTATATGACGGAGTCAAAGTCTTGGAACTAGATCCAAGAGTTAGCGCTTTACCAAACGGTAAGATTCCTCTTAATGAACCAATGAAGCTTGTTATGAACTTTAACATAGGTGACAAATGGGCAGGAACAATGGATAACTCTAAACTTCCAGCAGCAATTGAAGTTGAAGAAGTATCTATTAGGCATTATAGATAAAACAAATAAATGTTTTAAATAAAAACATTATTTCATCACTCAAACCAAGCTCAATATCAACATTATATTAACACTATAATTTCCTATGTTTAAAACAAGCAAAACCCTATTTTGGGTTTTGTTTTTTTATTGATTGCTAAGTTATCTTTTGTTAATAAGATCAATAATAATGTAACACCGTTAAGGCTATTGACACAATTAACTTTTTGTGTTAGTATCAAGATTGTAAATCAACAAGAAACAACTGTTAACTATTTCATATATGATAAAAATTATTACCAAACCTGCTTTAGAAATAAAGCACGATCTTAAGCCTGTATTTTTTGAACCTACAGGAATTAGATGGAAAGTCTCAAAAGTGATAATCGTTCTTTTTACTATTATCTCATTGCTTGTTTCTATAGCTTTAGTAAGATACTATATTGGATTTTTTAATTCTAATAATATTCTTACAAGTTATGCAAATGACTATTCAAATGAACAAAAGAAAATCGAGAATATGGTAAACACACACGCATTTTTCTCACCTGACACTTCATCACTTTATTTAACTGGTTCAATCAAAGAAAATATTAAGGCAATTAAACACTTAATAATCAATCCATTTGATGGAGATAAAATAAGTACAGATGGTGCTTTTACCACTGCTCTTAGCTTTTATAAAAGAAGCAACTATAATCCTACTTCAATTTACTTCAATAAAAAATCACAATCACTTGGTGTTGATAAACTAATCAACAATAAGGAATTCGAAAACTTTATGAAAAATTCGAATGTAAATTCATTTGTTTTTGAAATTGAAGATGAATCAATGATTAATAGTTTTCTTGATTTAGGTAAAAAGTTAAATGTTAGAATTGATTTTTTGATCTCTAAGCCTGAACTTACAACTTTAAACTTTAAGAATTCAATTGTATATTACCAATTCAAAGTAAGTGAATCAAAAGATTTTACCACTCAAACAAATGTCTTTATGGAAGGCTATTCTAATCTTATCAAGTCTTCTAAAGAGGTGAGAGTAACTTTACCTTCTAGATATCAACAAGCTAACTCACTTGTTCCTAAAACATTTAGTACGCTCGATATCCAAAGAACTTTAAAAAAAGGAGATAATGTAAACTTTAAAAACAATATCCCAACTGTAACTATTAACAACATGGACATAAGTCTATTTGGTAAGTGGTTTTACTTTAACTTTTTAACTTCAGTAGGACAAAAGCTACCATCAACAACTTCTCTAGGTGTTGCGAACCTTGAAAATTCAGAATCTGAATCATTGGATTTTTTGATTAACAAAAAACTTGAAACAGACTTTGTCTTATCAAATAAGATTATTACATCTGGTAACGGTTTAATTCAAAATGTAAAATCATACGGTTCAAAAGGAACAGTTTCAGCTGATACTAACAATGGTTACTTAACCTTAATTAATATTGAAAAACAGCCAATTCAAGCTGAGATAGAATACACTGGACAAGAAGCTAAGACTACAGCTCTTACTTTTGATGATGGTCCTGCTGTTGCTAACTCACCTAAGGTTCTTAAACTATTAGGTGAATACAAAGTTCAAGCAACATTCTTCGTAACAGGTCAACAAATAGTAAAACACCCTGACACACTTGTTGCTATTGCTAAAGCTGGACATCAGATTGAAAACCATACTTATTCTCACCCTTACCTTACAAATGTAACTGAGAAACAGGCGGATTGGGAGATTAGTGAGACGAATAAGTTAATTAAGCAATACACTGGTTATGAGCCAAGGTTTTTAAGAGTTCCATATGATGCTTTTGGAGTACCAGAAACTGCTTCTGACTTAAGGATTAACAAAATAGCAGAAAATAATAATCTTAAACTATATCAAATCGACACTGATGTTAAAGACTTCGGTAAAGTTGAGGGACAAGTAGAAACAGAAATTAAAGAGGATATATATAATGTAGATAATATTAAAACTCAAGTACTATTTCATGATGGTCCGGATTTAGATAGAACTAAATCTTTAGAAATTTTAGAAAACTTACTTGAAAAATTATCTAATGCTAAGTTTAAACTTGTTACAGTAAATTATTATGTTAACAAGACAAGTATAACGACCCCAGCAGTGGCTGATCAGCCTTGGCATCTTAAACTCATAAGTCTAAATTCATCAACTGCAGATATAATAATACTTGGTTATAATACACTTATCAATATTTTTCTAACAATCGGATCTGTTTCAGTTATCTTATTTATTATATTTTTATTTAGAAACAAAAAGCTTAAAGCAACAGAAGATTTTTACGCTGATGTAACTGCTGTAATTCCTTGTTATAATGAAGAAAAGAATGTAATTAATACAGTTCAATCTTTATTAGACAATGACATAGATAACCTTAAGATTCTCGTTGTAGATGATGGTTCTAAAGATACTAGTTTTATAAAACTAAAACTTGCCTTTTCTAACCACCCTAAAGTCAAAATTGTTACCAAGCCTAATGGTGGTAAATCTACAGCATTAAACTTTGGATTACAATTTGTTACTACTGAATACTTTGTAACAATGGATTCGGATACTATCTTTGCTTCTGATTCTGTAAGATTGATGTTAAGACATTTCAAAGATCCTAGAGTATCAGGTGTCGCTGGAAATGTACAAGTAGGTAACGAGTATTTTAACATGAAGAAAACTGCCCCTGAACTTAAACTGCATAAAGATTTTAACTGGATTACTACTTGTCAGAGATTCGAGTACATAACAGGTCAAAACTTTGAAAAACTAGGCTTTAATGGAATGGGTTGTGTATTGGTAGTACCAGGCGCTATTGGATGTTTTAAAACAGCTGATGTATTAGCTTTGGGAGGATATAAGGAAGACACACTAGCAGAAGATACTAACTTAACAATTGAATTACTAAAAGTGAATAAAGTTGTTAGATACGAACCTGATGCTCTATGTTACACAGAAGCACCAGATACTCTAAAACAATTCTACAAACAAAGATTTAGATGGGCTTTTGGTACATTCCAAGTAGTATGGAAGAATAAACATATAATGTTTAATCCTAAATACGGCTCATTCTCATTATTTGCTTTGCCTTACATGGTTTTTGGATTAGTTAACTTAATTTTCTTACCTCTAACTTCAATTGGTATAATCACAATTGTTGGTAGAATGATTCTAAGCGGTCTAAATAAATACAGTTTTTCACCATTAGATGACAAATCAACTTTAAATTTAATCTTAATATTTGTAGTTTTCACTTTGATATCTATTTTAAGAATTTTATACTCAATCACAAAAGATAAATCTCATAATAAATATCAAATGTTATATGCATACCCAATTATTGTAACTGTATATAACTTTTTGATTTCGTATATTACAATTAGAGCTTTCTTTGCATGCATTAAAGGTCAACGACAAGGTTGGGGACACTTAGTACGTAAAGGATCACTTAACATGAATCAGCTAAAACAAGCTTCAACAGCTACTACAAGTTAATAAAAAAAACAACTCCTCAAATGAGGGTTGTTTTTTTGATATTAATTAATATAATTATTGAATTAATCACTTAGATTACATTCCTGAAGCAGTTGTATCACTTTCATCCATGAACTTACTAATTAAGAACTTAACTGCAATAAATACAATTAATAATAATACTAGGAAGTTAATAGTTGAAGAGATCAAATCACCTACAAGAAGTTGTTCTTGCTTTTGACCTGCAACTACTTCTGGTAAACTAATTGTTCCTCCTGGTTTAAAGTTTAAGAAAGAAAGGACGTAGTTAACTAGTGGAGTAACAATTGTTCTTACAATTTCATCTACAAAAGTTTTTACTGCACCACCAACTACCACACCAATCGCTAAACCAATTACTCCAAATTTCTTAAGGAAATCAAAGAACTCGTTAACTAACGAAGTTCTACTATTCATCATGTTCATGTATTAGTATTATTTTATAATTTTTACTTTTTTGGCAAGTGAGTTATCAACCTTTATTGATATCAAAGATCACAAGTGTGTAATTAGTTATCAACAATATGAAAAATTATTCTTTTCTAAGCTGGATTTTACTAATTAATTTACCCACTGCTTTGAAACTTGGAGAGATATAATTGATATAATCAGTATCATCAAACTCGTTTATATATTTATCAGAAACCTTAATAAATGAGTTTATCGGAAAGTTTAAGTCTTTTACATACATGGTATCTACCATTTGAACTGGTCTTGTAGCTTTTTCTTTTAGAGTGTTTTGTCCATCGTATATCGTATAAGCGTCTGTAAAATAGCCATCAAGTTTACCACCGTATTTTTTTGTTAAACCAGAATAGAATGTGGCCATCTTATTAAATGTCTCTTCTACTGTTTCTGGAAATACCCCTGCTCCAGCTATTGATTTTACATGTGGTCCTGGTTGTTCTTTTCTACCAACGTTATGGAAGTACAGCCCGGTGTCTACTCCTAAGCTTATCCATTTTCCTTTTGGAAGTTCTACTTCTGATTTTATAAGTGCTGAATAATATTTTTTTGCTTTTTCTTCCGCGTTCTGTTCTTCCAAATCTGCATCTTCATCAACTTCAGGTAATGGTATTCCTAATTCTTGACAAGTGTAGATCGTTACAGCATCACCATTAAAAAATCTTTTGTATCTAACAGCTTTTCCAGGGTTAGATGTAGCTAATAAAATATTGAGCATAGTACTTTCAAGTTTAACAAATAACTCAATATTGGCAAGTAAGTTAAATATTTAATTTTTACAATTTTCTTTTTAGCTGTTATAATATTGTAATATGGCAATGTATCAAATCCCTCAATTCTTGGATTCTGGAGATAAAGTGTTCTTCTCATTAACTTTTATACAACTTATTTACTTATTGATTGGCTTCTTTAGCTCGGTAGGTATATATTACTTTATCTTATTTCTATTCCCTGCTGTTGGGGTTTATGGTATTATTCCTGCTATTCCTTTTTTCTTAGTTTTTTTGTATTTAGCAATTGGTAGATTTAATGGTCGAGACACTTATTTGTATGTTGGAAAGTTTATAAAACTTTTTACCACTTCTCCACATATGACTTATACTCACCAAGCTGATCTTTCTGATTTATTTGAGAAATTCGGTTCGTTGGATCTTGATCTTAAAATGAAAGAATTTGATACTAGATATGAATCTATTAAAGCCCAAAAACTTAAAGAGTTATCTATGGGAACAGTTGAGCGTAAAACTCAATATATAAAAGAATTAGGTTCAAACCTAGATGCTAACTACATAAACACATCCGCTTACATTGCCGAAAAAGACGCTAAGCTAAGATCAAGACAAGACTTACTACAAGAGTTAACAAATAGAAACAAACCAAAACCAAACGACAAACAGCCAAATAAATAAATAGCTATAAAAAATAAACCTCAAAGGTTTTATTTTTTTACATCTTCATCAATTCGTCTTCTTTCTGTTTTGTAAGTTTTTCTATTTCTTTGTTAAGACTATCAACGTCTTTTTGTAAGTTGGTCTCTATCTTCTTTAGTTCGTCTTCACTGATTTCAGAATTTTCTTTCTGCTTTTTGGCAGAAGTCATAAGGCTTTGTCTTTCTTGTCTTACTACTATTTTGGCACTTTCTTCTTCTTTCTTTAATTCTTTTACTCTGATCTTACGAGAGTCTTCAGTCATTGGTGGGAAGTTAAGTATAACACCCGCTCCATTGTCGATTGGATTAACTCCAATATTCGCTAATGAAATAGCTTTAGATATAGCTTGTAATAACCCTTTGTCAAAAGGTGTAATAACTAATTGAGCTGACTCTGGCTTGTTAACTGTGGCTACTTCAATAATTTTCATTTTTGAATCGTAAGCTTCAACAAAAATATTATCTAATATTGATGCATTAACTGTTCCTGATCTTATTGTTGATAAAACTTTTTTGTAATGATCTAGAATTTTATTGGTATTTAGATTTGACATATATATTAGTAGGATTAGTACTTTTATAGTTTTTAGTCAAATAAATAATACACTCTTTCAGTAGTTGAAAAAGTGTATGTTTTGAAAAAAAATCAGTTTATTTGATTTTTAGATGTCTCATGTCTTCAATGAGATAACCATAGCCAGTCTTTTTTAAAACTCCTTGAACTTTTAAGCCAAGTCCCAACTCAATTAAAAGATCTTCATTTTGTTCATTTTTAATGAACAATTGAATGACTGTTTTCATCAGTGCAGATTCTGCTGAGTCAGGTTGAACCCCATAGCATCGTCCATTGAAGAAAAACGTAACAAAGTAATCTTGCCCATTGTGGTTATAAGCACCACCAAAGAGTAAGCTTAGAAATGAATCCACCTTGTTTGCTTTTCTAACATAGAAAAGCGGATCATATCGATAATTATTTACCATTTCAATCACACTTTTTTTTAATGAACAAGTTTACATTTTCTAATTAAATATACCACACTTTTGCAGCTTTGGCAATAGCTAAATTGGAGTTAGTTAGTAATGAATCAGTCTCTACGGTTTAACAACAAAAAATGCAACAATCCCCTCATTGTGATTGGCATATTTTTGTGATAAACTCATGATACAAATTCATTACTAACTAGCTCCATTCCCTTCTAATATTGAATTAGATCTGACACTGACACTTATATGTGTTATAAATTTTAAAGATGAATCAAAAAAGACTGAATCTATATTTTTTAAATAATACCCTGTACATGGTAGTACAGGGCAGTGCTTACTGAGGGATCGTGTTTATTTATTTAATATATTTTAAGATTTTGAAAGCTTAAAATATGAACATGTATTTTTTAGATCCCCATAACAGATCTTGCAAAAATACCTTGGTTGATCACCATAGTAGTCTGGTAAAAAACAGGATTGTTTTTTGAACCTCCCAAAGCTTCTATCAACCTAAAATCTCGGGTAATGAGATAGCTAGCATTGGTATATTTTGCTAAATCTAACAGAAAAACATCTTTAGGGTCTTTTATTGCAAGTTTTTGATAAGATTGAAAATCTTGTTCACCCTCTAAATGAAAAACATTTAAAGGATGACAAATCTCTACACTTTTCAAAGAAATAAACCTTTCAAGCAATTTGGTGGAATCTTCGTAAGAATAATTACCAGTGTTTTTGCCATCAATAGAAATCCTGAAAAAAACATTCAATATTTCTCGATATTGATGGGGCGAGATAATTACCCCAAAATTAAGAACACCGTAACTTAGAATTGATTGAGAGATTTCAGTACAGTGCAGAAAAGCAGAAAGATAAATATTTGTATCAAAGATTATTGGATTACTCACTTAAATATCTCCAAGTAGAGTAAACTCTTGATCTAATTCATCTTCTGAAATTCCTCTAGCAGAAATTAAATCTTGTTTCATTGATTTGAAACAAGAGAATATATCATCAAGCTCTGTTTTAGTAGTAACTTTTTCATCAGCATCTTCTAATGCTTCTATAAAAATCTCAAGTCTGTCTTCCTTGGATACATCTCTAAGCTCTGGGCTTAAAAGAAAATCTCTCAATATGCAAACCAATCTTGATTTCTCAGAAGATAACATTTTTCTACAATCCTATTTCTTGTTTGTTCTATTCATAAAAATAGCATAATTTATAATTTTTATCAAGTATGGGGAGTATTTTTACAGTCTAAATTCAGAATGTAAAAAATTTCATTCTAACTATATAATAATTCGGAATTCAGTAGACTCAATAATTCACAAAATTCTAGCGCCTTTAATCTATTGTAAACAATTTAAATTGGAGCATTTTATATTATAAAATTTGATTTTAGTAATTATGAAAGCCGAATTAAGAAAAACCATTTTTTCTATTTTAATTAAAAAAGCTTATGGATAATATAATACTTTTGTTAACGGAATGTTCCAAAAGTATGAAAAAATAAAGCCAGTATTGAACTGACTTCTTAATTAAATCAACAATTTTTAGAAAAAGAGTTGCTTAGTAGCTAAACAGGCTGTTAATATTTATTTTACTAACGCCACTATTCAAAGTTAAGCACTTTTCACTTCTTTAACATTTACTGAGTGAGGAGTATTTAGAAATTTTTCTTTTAACAAATTCTAAACTTAGCTTAGTAGTTTTAATCCTCAAAACTGTTATATAGTTTGTAAGCTCATTAGAATTAGAAGGGAATGGTTTTTAATTACATTTGCGGTAAATTGCGTAACCTTGACTAGATTTTTTAATACTAGGTTCATTAGCAACTGTAGTAGAATGATTCTTATCAATAGCAAAATTTATTGCAATCACACTTCCTGCTTCATCTGTTACTGGAGCGCCTGAATCTCCTTGTCGAACATCTTTAGCAGGGTCAACAACATTGTATTTGGCAATGCAGCTATCAACTTCAGTAATTTCGATAGGAACCGAGACTTCTTTGTAGTCAACTATAATATTGATTGTTGCCCTTCCAAGTTGTGGTTTTGGAAATTCAAGCTCTTGTTTTTTTGATTCAATATATGGTCGATCTAGAGAAACCAAGTCTTGTTGTGTCGAAGAAACAGAGCAATGTTTGGTTGAAATAAAATCATAACCATATTTACTAATTGTAAATTGATGGCAGTTATCATCTTTAGTTAAAGAAGTTAGCTTGTATTCATTGATTCTATTGCTTGAGAATAATACCGGTTGCGCAATTGCAGAATTTATAGTAGATGCACTTGAATACGATCCTTGAACCTTTGTGGTAGGGATAATTGAAACAAAACCTAAAGCCAGCAGAGATGCGTTGAATATAAGAACAGATCGAACTTTTTTCACTAGAATTACCTTCAAATCTTCAAACTTAAACTAGTATTGATTACTAATTTTATTTAGTCAATCAAATTTAGACTGTTAGATTATCAAGTTATTAAATATTTTTACAAATCAATAAAAAATTAGTTTTTAATTTTTTAAAGGAAGTTAGATTGATAAATTATAAAAAATAAAACCTTGTAAACTATTTACAAGGCTTGTACACAAGATTACCATTATCAGCTCTTGATCTATTATCAGAAGCAGGGGGAAGATTAGGCACAGCTTGCCAAAACAAACCTACTACCATTTCTTTACCATTTTTCAATTGAGTGATTGGAGAGCCAGAATCACCACGAATAAGATAATAAAGCTTATCTACAGTATTGTTGTTAGAATTAGCTTTGTTTTGATCAATCTCAAAATATGCTGAACAATAACTCACTTCTTTGATATTAATTGGCATTTTGAGCGTATTACCGTTATTGGTTACAGTTATAAAACCTTTACCAATCTGAGGTTTGGGTAAATATACAAACTCAAATGTATTAATATCAAATGGAGCGTCAAATGTTAATGCATTAGAATCATCAAAACAATGATAAGAAGAAAGATCAATCCCGCTGGATTGGGAATAAACGCAGTTGGGTCCGTTATAAACTTCATTGAGTTCAAGATGTTTGATCTTATCAAGATCTACATCAGCCGTTAATTGATTGTTAATCTTATCTTGAAGTTGAAAATCAAGCTTTAAGTTTTTAACGCCAACGTTGATTAAAACCGCAATAAAGAATATACAAAAAATATTCTTAAACATTTTACTCACTGACCAATAATCGGGGAATATTACTAACCTAGAATATATCCTACTTATCGTCAAGCTTATATATTTTGACTATAATTTATATATTAGGTAAAATATAAAATATGAAAAAACTGATATCCGCATTACTACTTGGATTATTACTTGTAGGAGGGTTGAGTTTTGGATCAGAGGTATATGCACAAAAAGTGATTGAGGAAAAACTTACTCCAGCTTGCAAAACTGCTCTTAATTCCAAAATTTCACTCTTCAGCTCATTATCTGGATTAATAAATCCTTCTGCAAATCTTCCTTTTGTACCTGCTCAATGTGCAGTAGATAAAGATGGGAGAACAACTGCAATACCTGTTCAATACTTTCCTTTTGTATTACTTAATGTTTATAAATTTATGATCAGTTTATCGCTTTACATGTTTACTTTAGGTATAATTGCAATGGGTGTCATTATACAATTTAATGTATTGCAAGCAAATTACAACTACCAAGCAGAGATCAAAAAAAGATTCTCCCAAGGTATAAAAGGCTTTTTTACAGTACTTTTTGCTTACTTCATTGTATATATCGTACTATGGATATTTAATGCAGATAAAATTTTATCAACTCCAATTGTCGGATAACATCAAATAATTAATTAATTTATGAAAAAAATATTATTACTCCTTGCTTTTAGTTTAGCATTTATAACATTCTTATCTAGTGCTCAGGGCACAGGTATAACTCTTAATGATTTTAACCCTCTTAAAGGAGGAGGAATTACTTGTCTATACTCAACAAGCAATATTAGCGCACCAACCGCAGCTGCTACTGCATGTAGACCAGAAAACGGACTTTTAAACCGAGTAGAAACTTTACTTTATTTATTAGCTCCAGCCTTTGCTGTTATTGGTACTATGATTGGTGGTTATAGGATTATGCAAGACGGTTACGATTCCAAAGGTAGTGGTATTAAAACGATAAAGGGCTCAATACTAGGATTTGTGATCGTACTGTCGGCATTCTTTATTAGAGATTTAGTGTTTAGAGTTGTAAATGGAGTATTGGTAACTCCAAGCGCAGATTATAGTAACGCTGGAGTAAAAGCGATTATAGATCTTTTAAACACTATCGCTTATCAAATATTAGTACCTATTGGGTCACCAATTGCAGTTGGTTTTATTATATTTGGAGGATATCAATTAATTACAGCTGGAGGAGATCCCAACCAAGTTAAAAAAGGTTTTGCTACAATTCAAAATGCTATCATCGGATTCTTAGTTATAATTTTTGCTGTAGTTCTTGTTTCTATCGCACAAAGATTAGCTGGTGCGTTTTTAAGAACAATATAATTACACAAAACTTTTAAAATTTTAAAACTGTTAATAGTGCATCTATTATTTGTCTATTTTATGAACAAAATTGACTATAAACTGTTAATATATTTTACTTGGTAAGTTGCAACCAATTGAATCTAGTCTAAAACTATGAAAGTTTCTTTTGTTGGAATGAGTGGGTCTGGTAAATCTTCGATTGGTAAGTTGATTAATGAGCGCTTTAACTTACCTTACTTTAGTATGGGTAATGCTGTTAGAGAAATAATGTCTAATCTGGACCGAAAAAGTGATTTAGACATTGCAATACGGCAACATCTTGATTCTCAAAAATGGAAACCTTTACCAGATTCCTTAGCAGTAACTTTATTCGAGTCAATTGTTGCAAGACAACAAAACTATATTATCGATGGATTTCCTAGATCAATAGATCAATACAATCCCGTTAATTTATTGATTGAAAAAGTAGTTTATTTTGATGTTGATTATCAAACTTCTTATGACCGTGTTATGAGAAGAAGAAGATCACAAGATAATCATGATAACTGGAAGTTAAGATTGGAATATGATCAAAAACGCCTCCCTCCACTAATAGAACAACTACAATCCGAAGCAAAAATAATAATTGTAAACGCCCAAGACATCAAGTCTAATGTTTACAGGCAAATTGTTAATGAACTGAAAATTATTTAAAAATCAATCAATCACCAATTTGGTGATTATTTTTATATTTTCGATTAAAAATTCGCCCAGTTCTGGGTGAAATAATTCATCGCTAAATCCATTTTTTTAGAGATGCATTTAATTGACGACGTAATTTACGTCGAACAACAATCTTGTTTAAATGTCTAAAGCGATGATTAGAAATGTTACCTTGCCCAAGCTCAAACCATTGACGAGCTGGACGAGCATGATTTGAAAAACTATGGTAATTCATTTCAAATAAATCCAAATAACTTAGGACGAACTAAATAATTGATAAAAACATAAATAATGTAAAGTATTTGAAAATTAATTTTTTTCTTTTTTTCAGTAAACAAAATATTTCAAACATTGTAACAATTTGAAATCTATAAAATATTAAAAATAGTACATATTATCTCTTTTTAAATGCTTAATAATCAGGATATAAATCAAATATTTATGCTTGACATTACGTGAAAATTAGGCAATAATTCTATTAAATATCTGGAGAAAATGATGCAACTAAGCGTCTTTGAACAAAGTAGATTGCTACGAAGATTGGATTATAGAAACTATAATCTTAAAGTTCATCCTGTATTCCAAGAGATCATAACCAATGCCCCCTACTTAAAGGTAGGAGATTATACTGGGGTAATCGATCTTGTTCAGAGTTGGATCACACAAGAAGTGTTTCAATATTCACTTTTGGATGTTTTACTTCAACCTGAAATCAAGATTAATTATTCAAAATCAAAAGGATTGGTTATCAATGGTGCTAATCATGCAATGGATTTAAAATACACTGGGGGGACTTGCTTTGCTCAAGCTTCCAAAGTAATATTTTTGTTGCAAATAATTTACCCTTGGATCGATGTAGCATTCGCTAGCATTGATTCATGGGAAGGTGAAGGTAATCATTGTTTTGCTTATTTGGCACCAAATGGTTTTAAAACTACAGATGGTGATTTTATCAGCACAAATAATTTTTTGGGCGATGATAAAAGAAATAAGAGAAATTTTAACCTAGTAACTTCCAATGATTTTCTTGTAATTGATACAGTTCTTGGAATTGCTGGACCCACTTCAATTCACACCAAATACAAAAAATGTGACTCCATCTGGTCATCATTAAATATTCGTGATGCCCAATGGGGCGCAGAATTATCAATTCCAAACCCTCACTCTGCATCATACTCTTACATATACTCAAATGGAGACTTTAACGAATGCTACATTGGTTTGGGCGTTAAATGCGAAGATAAACCAAAAGAACATCCTATCTGGATTTTCAAAAATGGAGATATCTCGCGCATTTTTTCCTTCGATTCTGTTGAGTTCTTAGAGATTGTGAGAAATTTTGATAGGGCTGTTGCCGAAAAGATCATGATTATTCAAAACCGAGGATGGAGACCAATGGACTAATCAAAAAACCCTACTATTATTAAAATAGTAGGGCCTAATTTAAATTAGAGTTATTAACTTACTAAGTTAATTGTTGTAATATAAAAATATAACTCGTTTTAATAAACAAGTTAAAATTGTAGAATCTTAGCTCCAGCAACTGACAATACTGTTTTAAGATCTTGGAAACTGATTTCTAATACACTCTCTGAATGTGTTAAACTGACTTTGAGTGTTGTTCCATTGAATTGGTTCGAGAAGAATAGAACAGAAATAATCGACCGGCAACTAGAATCAATAACATTTAAAGGTGATAATTGTTTCAATGGAATTGGGTAAATTGTCTCCATTATCATAGAATGAATTGGATAGGTATTTAAGGTAGTTAATTGATTAATTGTTTCTAATTGAGTTCTCTTACCTGCTGGTTCAATAACCATTATATATTCATGAATTGAAGTAGAATATACTACATAAACATCGATAAAAAGGGATTCCATATTAGGTTCTACAGTCGTAGGTTGAATCTCCACTTCGGTCTGATTCTTCAACAATTTGAGCAAAAAATCCACTTCATCCCAACTATTCATTTATTTCCCCTCTAACATCCAGACAATTAATATAATCACTCTAAGACATTTTCTCAAAATTTGCAAAAAATTTTAATCTAATCCATGTTAAGTTAATATGTTCAGAACAAGACAAGCCCCTTCACCGACGGGATATTTACACTTTGGAACAGCAAGAACAATGCTATATACCCAACTAATTGCAAAGCATAATTCTGGAATCTGGTATCTAAGAATTGAAGACACAGATAGGAACAGACTTCAACCTGATGCAGTAGGATCATTACTTAATTCAATGTTAGAATTAGGACTGATTCCCGACGAAGGAGTTACACCTCTAAATATTGGAGTGGTAGATCAATTTTATTCAATTCACTCAAGTGGTGATTATGGACCATACATTCAATCAGAGAGACTTACTCATTACCATAAGTATGCCCAAACTATGATTGATAAAAAGTTATGCTATTGGTCATATATAACCCCAGAGATTAAAGAAGAACTATCAGCTCTAAAACAAATAACCAAAAAACCAATTAATTACTATCAAGCAAATATTCAAATCCTATCAGATAAACCAGTAACTGAATCCTCAGCTATTATTAATGATGAAATCTCCAACAAGATGTATCAAACTATTGATAAAGGCTTATCTGACCCTTCCAAGCCAGATCTAAAATTCAAAATCCAATCTGATAGAATTATAGAAACTAACGATCAATTACTTGGTAAATCCAAGTTTGATCTCAATTTAGAAGAAGATTTTACTTGTATAAAAAGCGATGGTTATCCTACTTATCATTTTGCGCACCCTGTTGATGATTATCTAATGAAAACGTCAATATCGATTAGATCTCAAGAATGGCTATCATCACTACCAAAACACTATATGCTTTTTGAAGCCTTAGAATTTGGCACTCCTGAATATATGCATTTACCTCCTATTTTAGGAGAAACAGGTAATCGTAAAATGTCCAAAAGAGATGGCAATGTCAACATGGCTGATTACCTAGCTAAAGGATTTTTACCAGAAGCAATAGTTAATTATCTGGCATTTTTAGGTTGGAATCCAGGAACTGATCAAGAACTATATCTAACTCAATCTGATTTTGAATTAGATCCTTCACTTACTATTAAGGAACAAAGATCACAAAGACTCTCTAAACTTTACTCAAATATATTAAAAGACTTCACTTTAGATAAACTACAAAAATCCCCTGCCCGATTCTCCCTAGACAAACTAACATGGTTTAACAAAGAGTATTTAAAATTACTTTCACCTTATGAATATTCTTACTGGTCAAGAAAACTCAAAAACGCAGTAAAAAAAGATGGTGACTACAGAGTTGGAGATTACGTATATATTGTAGATGAAGATGCACAATTAGTTCTTGGAGGTTTTGATAACAGCAAACCTAATCAAACAGGTGTTGATGGAGTGTTCTATCCAGTGGGTGGTGGAAGAGAAAATGAAGAAGATGGTATTACTAGTTTACTTCAAGAAATAAAAGAAGAAACCAATGATACAATTAAAGTTACAAAAGAAGAATTGTTATACATTGATTCTTTACATATGCAAGCAGCAGGTTCATGGGGAACAAACAATGAACATTTTCACGGTAAAGAAATGAACCTCTACTATATCAACAGAGATTCTAATATAATTAAAGAATTTATAAACAATGAAAATGGTCATCAATTCCACAATTCATGGGCTCCAATTGTAGATGTAATAAGTCAAAATAGCCAGTTTACTTATCCACTTTATCATGAGTTTTGTCTTGAAAATAATAAGAAGTCTTATTCTATTGATGAATTATCCAAGCTTAAAGCTTTAGCCAATCTTTTGGACATTCCTAGGTGCAATACTTTAACTGATGAATTGAATGATGCGCAGATTATTACTAATTATTCCCTCGATCAATTAGTGATTGTAAAATGGAAAAAAATAACCATGGAGGAGACAATTGCAAATCTTATTGAGTTACAACCAGTGGTGTTAAGTGTCATAGATAAATATTCAAAAGAAAAACAAGAATTACTAGATCTTATCAACTCACCATTTGCAAACGACAAGTTCACAGAACTTTATCAAAAAATTGAAAAAGAAGTTAAAGAGTATTTAACCTCTAAATCTCATGATTTTGGTTCTTATCTATGGCCGTTAAGAGTTACTCTTTCAGGGCTTGAAAGGTCTCCATCACCATTTGAATTACTTGCAATATTACCATATTCAGAGATTCAAAGAAGGTTGGAATATGTGATAATTCAAAATAACTTGATAAATATTATAAAATAATTTATTATAATTTTTTTCTAGAATAGATAAATTTTCCAATCCTATATCGAGGAAACCACGAATGAAACTAAATAAGTTGGTCAATAAACTTTTCTGCACTGTAATTGGTTTTGGTTCTTTAATTGGTCTAATAAACACTTCACCAGTAAATGCAAATTGGGTCAACCCAGCAATTAACACTAAAATCACAGAAGCTTCAGTTTGTAGTACGGATAACTCAATTGGGTACAGTGTTCAATTAAAGAATAAATACCAAAATGTAAACCGTGTAGAATATAAACTTAAGCATAAGGCATTAATCCTAGTTCCATTCTACAACACTTTTACTGGTTATAATTGGAAACAAGTTGGAGTTCAATATGGTCAAAAATCAAATTATTACTTTAACACTTCAATTTATAATCGTCGAATCACAAATGATGAAGCATTAGTTAGTGTCCATATTGTGTTTAACGATGGTTCGAGAGTAATTGATCCAGGTGGAGTAATTAATCTTGGTCAAATTGAAAAAGATAAATGTGTAACCAAAAATCAATAGCACAAATAAATTAAACCCTTTTGCTACCCATTACCCACAAATATGTGGGTATATTTTAATATCCCGTTTAATTTCATCAAGCCTCTCCATAATACTTTTACACCAGGCAT
>JAYUKV010000147.1:0-6711 GCA_043764135.1 bacterium
TAGAACTAAATGTAATTCAAAATCAAAAGAGATGCTAGAAGCATCTCTGAATCTTGTTATTAACAAGTTTAACATTATCTATTCAAGTTAAGCAATGCCAAAAATCAATATGGTCCATGATTAATGTGGCCAAAGTCGAGAAACTAATTCAATCCAAGTTAATGCAACCATCAGGACTTGCACATGTCGAAGCTGCAAAGGCTGATGGAAGGTGGGATTAAGCTTATCAACCAGCTTCTAAAATGACAGTACCAGACGACTTTGTATCACAAATCAAGAAGGATGAAAAAGCTTTTGTAATCTATCAGTCATTAATCAAAGCAAGTTTATACTCAATTGCTTTTACTCTTTCTCAGATCACAGATAAAATTAAAAGAAAGAACAAAATTGAGAAGATTATATCTAATATTGATAAATATTTAAAAAAAAATCCCTCTCAAGCGGTAAATCAAATAATATTATAATATTATCTTTATTAAATATAACCTTTCGATACTTCTATATTTGTTTTAGCAAAAGGTTTTTGGGTGTTTGTATAAGGGTTTTAAAACTTAAATTATTGACAAATAAACAACATACTGTTAGTTTTGATTTGTTCAGTTACGACTGCAATATTCACTATTTGGAGACAGACCATGATTAGTAGTTTAAGTTGATTGTTTGGTACGCTTCTTTTTGCTGTATTGTTCATGATTACGGGAGTTATTCTAACTTCAGTTAAATCAGGTGTGGGGATTGAGTCAGCTAAAGCAGAAGTAGTCTTGAATGAATTAAAAGAAAATGTTCCTTTTAGAATCATTCCATTGAAGGGTGAGCATTTAACGTTAGATTCATTTGGAGATAATCTTCCAAAATGGAAAACTAGTGTCCACCTCTATTCAAGATATGGAAGCGATGGTACTTCTGAAATTATCCCTTATTTCCAACCGCAACACAACAACAGCTTTGAGTTGCACATGCAAAACGACCGTGATTTATGTGTCGGACCGGATGTAACAAGAGCAGTTGATATGCGACCAGGAACCATGATGATGGTTAAGCGAGATTGTGCTAACACACTTAACCATGTTTATGAGTATGGAAGTCAGCTAAGGGTAAACAATACCAACTACTGTATAGATATTCCTAACAGTAATTTGAGTCAATTAGTCAAACTTCAATATTATCCTTGTAATCAGACAAATGCACAACAGCTAAAATTAGTTAAGATTGCAACAACAATTAAGACTTACCCTGGCTCTTGCTATCGTCGTGATCGCTGGATTAACGAAGTTAAATGTACCACTATGCAAATCCCAAATGGAGTAAACACTTTTGAATATCTAGGTGGTGCATGGGCAGAAGTTATCTTTTACAACACTGACCCAGGTAAAGTTACAGATACCTGGGAAGCAGGAAGTGGAGGGTTCGTCGTTTCCAAATCAAAAGAGACCCAACAAGTGCAAGCATACAAGTATATTCTCAAAGATGGAGTAGGAATTGTTAATATTCCTCAAGGAGTTCAAACTTATTCTGTCTTGCCTTGGAGTGATAATGCTACAACTCGTTATCAATTCTTCAACAAGTAATGTTTTCTTAAGAATTGGTTATCTAATATAAACACAGTCTATTGACTGTGTTTTTCTTTTGTGGTAGAAAATATTAATACTCAAAAGAACTACTCCAAATATGAAATCCTTGTCCAAATATTTACTAATAATTATAATTTTAATATTTAGTTCATTATCTCCAATTACATTACTAGCTCAATCTACTACCAACCTGGATATTAAGTACACTCCAGATGCTTATAACGAAGTAATACCCGGTCACAATATACCTGATTCCAAAGATAGGATTAATCTGGTATTCTATACCATTGATGATAATCCAAATTACGCCAAATATGTAGGTGATAATATTCGTAACTTGATAGGTTGGGATGGTCCAATTGTGTATCAGACAAGTCAAAATATTATGGATATTAGTTATGGCTTTTTTTCAGAAGATCCAACGAGAGATTACAAAAATAGGTTTAATATTTGGTATGTACCAACTAAAGACGGATCATACATTCATCCTACAATGCAAGCATTGAAGAAATATGATAATCGAATTGAAGTTAATTTAATAAATCGAGCAGGAGAATCAAGTTCAACATTATGGAAAAGAGGTTACGGTTATGATTTAGAGTATTTTCGTACAGACCAAAATTTTAAAGGAGCTGTAGGTGATATTAGTTTAACAGTAGATATGGTTTTCTTCGATAGTGTTATGACTTCAGCCCGCACACTCACACACGAACTAGGTCATGCTCTATTCAGATTTGCAGATGAATATTATACATTTGGTGATAGAAGATTTACCCAGAAGTTTCATCATGAGATTAATAAAGATCTAATGAAACAAGTTACAAATATTAATTCTAATTGTGCAATAAACGATGAAGAGGGTAAAGCTAAATGGAGTAAATACATTGGATCAATTGATTCAATGGTCTATGAGATAATAGAAGACTACAAATCAGCAGGAATAGATAAAAAGATTAATCCAGAAGATCATAAAGTCGGATATTACCCTGTACAATTTTGTCATCCAAAAACCAAGAATTCAGAGATAGATAAAATTGGCTTTGTTGTTCCTACACAGAATGCTATTATGACCGATACACCAATACAAATAGACTATTGGGGGGATCATTCAAAAGAATATATAAAGAATTTTTTTAATTCAGAAGTAAAAGGAGAAGGAGAAGCAATCCCATATATCAAGAAGCCAATTACCCAAGAATATACAAAACAATTGATGGCAACAACCTACTATGCTAAGTATGGTAAAATAGCTAAAGATGTATATAAACATGAATTTTGGAGAACATATACAAACCAAGAGTATATGAATATGAAACAATGGAATATTGATAATCTACATCCTTTAGATGTACCGATTAGAAGTTCACCTCCTTCATATTTGGGTTATAGACAGGATATGATATTTAGATTAAAGCTTGATAGAACACCTCTTAATGCTGGTATTATACCGTTTGTTAATCTCAAGTATGGTGTATTTATGAATGAATATGTGTTGTATATATATGATATTATCTTCACTTTGATTATCTTAAAATTACTAGATTATATAATTAAATCAATAAAAAAGTTTAGATCAAAAGGTAAAAGCAAATAGTCAAGAAGATTACCTTAGAATATTATTAATTACCCACAAGTTTATGGGTAATTAATAATATTCTAAGACTTATGTAAAAAAATATGTTAAGAGATTTTTTAGAAAACCTATAAAAATAGATTAATATTTTTTAATCTTTAATCAACATGACCTGACAATCTCAATACAATCTCAAGAGTCAATTCTCTATAAGCATGTGACGCTAGACCATTAGGTTCGTATTCGAATATTGTCTTACCGTGAGATGGTGATTCTGCAAGTTTTACCACTCTTGGAATCACTGTTTTGAAAAGCTCCTTTGGCATGTTTTTAATAAGTTCATTTTTTACTTCTACGCATAAGTTATTTCTCTTGTCGTACATAGTAATTGCAATACCTAGGATAGTTAGACCTACATTCATTTTTTGTTTAACTTCTTTAAGTGTAAGTAGTAATTGGCTTAATCCGTCAAGAGCGAGATATTCAGCTTGCATAGCAATAACGAGACCGTCAGAGGCTGCCATTGCATTGATTGTAAGAAGGGAAAGTGAAGGTTGGCAGTCAATGATTATAAAATCAAAAGTCTTAGCAAAATCACTATTGAGCATATTCTTAAGTACGTCTGTTTTTCCTTGAGTAGTACCTTGGTTAAATGAGCCCAATTTGATATTAGCAGGTAGTATGTAGAGGTTAGATCTTCCTGTCTCTATTATTCCGTCTTTAAGGGTTGCATTCTTGTTAAGTACCTCTAAAGCTGTGATTTTAAGATTGGCTATATTAATTCCAAGATATGATCCTGCATTACCTTGTGGATCTAGATCAACTATCAATGTTTTTTTTCCAATTTTAGCTAGACACGCTGCTACATTAACAGCTGTTGTGGTTTTTCCTACTCCTCCTTTTTGATTTACGATTGCTAGAGTTTTTGTCATATTGATACAGTTAGTTAAAAATTGCTCAAAATTTACATCGCTGTCAAGATAGAACTTATTTGCAAATATATTACATTTCGTTCACATCTATATTATATGAAAATACAAGAGACTGTTTTAATCACTGGAGCATCTTCTGGAATAGGGTACGAGTTAGCTAAGGTTTTTGCTTCTAATGGGTATAATTTGGTTCTGGTAGCTCGTAGATTAGAGCTTATGAAACCAATTCAAGAAGAATTTAAAGATCTAGATATCAAGCTTATCCAAAAAGATCTAACCTTAGATTCGGCGCCATCAGAACTATTTGAAGAACTCAAGGGGACTAAGATTGATATTTTGGTTAACAATGCTGGCTTTGGTGATACGGGGGAGTTTCAAACTCTTGATTTATCTAAGCAGCTTAATATGATAGATCTGAATGTAAGAGCATTAACTGAGCTTACTCATTTATTTGGATCGATTATGGTTAATAGCAAAAAAGGAAGAATTTTAAATGTTGCATCAGTGGTTGCTTTTATGCCTGGACCATCAATGGCTACGTATTTTGCAACCAAGGCTTATGTTCTTAGTTTTTCACAAGCACTCTCTCAAGAATGGGGGAAGTATGGCGTTCAAGTTATGGCGCTCTGTCCAGGTGTTACAAGTTCAGGATTCCAAGCTGTTAGTAACCAATCAGCTATGAAAATGGCTAATGCAAAAGGAATACCTACTTCCTTAGAAGTTGCAGAATTTGGCTATAATAAGTTAATGCAAGGCAAAACACTAGTAGTTCATGGTTTTCAGAATAAGCTTTTTGCTTTCTTACCTAAGGTTTTACCTCGTAAGGTTTATCTTATGATTATGGAAAAAGCTCTTAAATAAAAGAATACACCCCTTATTGAAGGGGTGGAATTTTTTTTATTAATCATTTGAATGAACAATATGACAAGAAAGAATATCTCTATACAATTAATCTTTAAGCTCGTTAATTAACTTACGATAAAGTGAAGCTACTGACCTGCCCCCTACACGATTTAGTAATTGTTCAGCATTGCCATAGTTAGTAAGATAAATAACATTAGCAACTTGCCTATCAGTCATCTGGGTATAATTGCCTTCTTTCCAGACACCGCGCGAGCGAATCATGGAGACAAGGTTGTAAAGTCCACTATTGAAGACTGGCTTACAACCTCCGCTATTAGAATAGGTGTACATAATACCTCCAGGCTCATTGACTCTAAACCAATCACCATCATAATCCTTAAACCAACTACTACCACAAGTTTGAACAGAACTATGTCCAATAATACCTGTAGGAGGAATATTATACTGCAAGGCAAGATCTGAGATCAAATCTGCTAAAGCTTGGACTTGTTTAGAGTTTGGAACTTCTCCTTTTTGAGGTGCATAATTTACTTCAATATGGATAGTGCCCATTCGATCGATTGGAGTTGTAGCACCACTTGCAATAATCTTATTAGATACATTGCCATTTTCGTCAGATTGGAATAGTAAAGATCGGTCCCAAGATCCTTCAGCAACAATTGTATTCTCAAGATGTTGATAAATTTGACCTGACTTCAAAACAGAATAGTGAGCAAACAAACTCGATTCAAGCTCTCGAATAGCTCCATCATCATTACTCATAGCAGTATGATGAATCATGATATATCGAATATTCTGAACTCGCGTTCGTTCTTTGGTAGTCAAGGCTCGGGTTGTATTATTCTTGAATTGCCAACTCTTGGTTATATCAGCTTTGAATTGAGGTGGGTTAGTATCAGTTTTTGGGTATTTAATTGGGTTTAGAGGTTGGTTAATTCTAGTGTAGGGCGATACGGACTTGATAGGAGTTTGTGGCTTGATTGGTAGGAATAGTTTTGGGTAATTTTGAGACAGATTAAACTCTTTATTAATGACAGGTTTATTGTCTTGGGCTTTGGCATGACTTCCAAATACAGCTATCAGTGTAAACATGGTAATGAAAGTAAGAAGACTATTCAATCCTTTTGAAAAGTGAGACATGTTGAAAACCTCGAATTTGAATCGTTTTTCTTGCGTAAACCAAAAAGTCAATAAATTGCAAAATACTTTTCACTAGTTAAACTAGGAATTTTTCAAAAGTATAAGCGACTAACTTAAGTCTAAAATATTTGTAAACATTGAGCAAGTTACAGTGTTATAGTAATTCAAAAAGTCTATTAATTATTAATACAAAAACCCCCTCGATGTTACTCAAGGGGGTTGTTTATTAATGCCAATAAAGGCAATTGACTGTGTCAGCTCGGTGTGAGGAGACTATGACACAATTAACAAATAAATAAAATTTAATTTTTTGTCAAGAATTATTATTTCTAACAAATTTAAAATAGGCTGTAGCTTTGTTAATGAATTGGTGTTTTGATATAGAAATGTTAATCCAATGATTATGGTAAATTATTTAATTCATTTACTACTTTTTCAAAACTTTTTGTTTTTTCTTCAAATAAATAAAATATATAATTAATAATATAGGAATAATTATCATAACATCAATCAAAACTAATATATTCTCATTAGCAAAAATACCATATTTGGTCTTGGTAAATGGAATATATCCAGCTTTTAAAAATGTTCTATCTAATTTTAGAAATACTAACAACTTATGTCGTAAGGC
>JAYUKV010000148.1:0-24798 GCA_043764135.1 bacterium
TTCAATTAAAATCAAAACTATATTTAGAAGCCTTAAAAAGATCTTTTGAAGAACTGGCTAAAATGAGGTTGGAGTTTGGTTGCGAAAGGTGAGTTATTAACAAAGAAGCTTAGTTGACCATAGTTAAGATCGAATTGTCTTTTACCTCCAGTGTGTTCTCCTATACAACATTTCCAATTGCAGTCTTTACGCTTTACAATGGTATTGCGGATGTCATGAATTGCTTGAATAATGTAGGATTTTAGCTGGCCAACTAATTGGCGTTGTTCTTCAGTCCGCTCTTTGAGATCTTCAATCATTGATGATTTTTGATCGTAGAACTCTTGGACGTATCTCTGCTTGAGTTCATACCGTTGATTTTTGAGTTCTTGGATTCTAATGTCGATTGACTCTGTATCAGTTTGTTCATTCAAAGCAGTAAATGCTGCTGATAACTGAACCTTAGCAGAAGCAAGATCATTGTAATAATTATCCAAGGATTCATATGCTGATTTCTTTAGTTCAAACAACTCTCTTCGTTCTGCACCTTTGGCTAAAATTAGGTCGACTTTGTAATCTGAAATCAAGTCCTTGGTTCCTGCGATCAGATCAAATGCTGTTTGACGATTTGACTTGGCATCACTGATTTCATCATAGTATTCTTCAAGAATAGAATTTCGCTCTTCATAAGCTTCATCAATCGCATCCTTCATCTCCTCAAGTAAACCATCAGGATCATACTCCCAGTTCTTAGCTGCTTGAATAAGTGGATCCATTTTGGCTTTGATTGAAGCCATATCTGATTGATAGACTTGGCTAATTTCATCGTGTTTACGAGAGATTAGATCGCCTTGTAACTCGGCTTGATAGGATGCATGTAAAGCTTCAAGAGCTTCGTAACCTACACCTTCCAAGTTGACCAGGAATTCATCAAGATCTATCAGATCTTCCATTGTAAGTGTAACTTCTACTTCTTCGACATGTGAATTGGAAGTATCAATTGTTGCTTGCAAAGAAGCTTTGGAATATTCTTGGGTTGATTCTTGGGCAGCTTGAGGTTGTGAGTGAATAGGTGGTTGTGTATCTGGTTGCGCAGTTGATTGTACCTTTAATTGAGCTTTTTTTGCTTTTTTGGGTCTGAGTTTCTTGGAGGTTTTAGGTTTTAGTTTTACATTACTTGGTACAGTAATACTATCCTTAAAACCATTTTGAGCAAAGAATTTAATTACCCTGTACGAAAACTCTACAGCAGCAAATGGATCACCAGTTGCTGCTCTAAAACCACTAATACCAAGTTTAATACCATCAGATGCAAGTTTTAAATTATTATTTAAAACTTTATCCTCCACTCGGTCAGTAAGATCATCAGTAGCTAAAGCTACAAAACTAGCAGGGTTGCCTGATAAAGCACCTATAAAGTTCTCTGCCTTGGTGACTAAACTTCCTGTCTCTTGAATCGTATCTGTAATGCGGTCGTTACCGTTCTGCATTGTTTACACCCTCCTTTAAAAAAAATAAATGTAATTGTTATAAACAATGGTAGATATATAACATATATTTGGTGTATTGTCAAAAAATTAAAAAGTGTTTTGAAGTATATCTATGTTGAACGAACTTATTACGGACAAATCAGCCATAATGAAGCGAATTATTAGACCTCTCTTAGAATTATAAATAGTAGATATAGAACGGATTAGCAAAACATTACGAACAACCCTTGACTTATCAAGTATTATATGGTAAAAAACAGAATTGTCATTCTTAACTAAAAATTAATACCGGAGGATATAATGACACATTTTAATGACATCAGCGTTCAACTAGGACCCGATCAAGATCATCAATCAATAAGTACACTAGCACAATTCAAACAGTATTTGATTACTGAAATAAAACTTGATGCAATTAGTCAGTACTTGCCTGATATGAGAAGAAAGACATTCTTTCTGTTGGCGGCTACTGGTCTTGGCAAAACAGTTATTGTTCCACTTCATAGTTATTTGGAAATATTCAACAGAGTTCGACACACAACGCAATACTTGTATGATAACAAATATACGCCAAAAGTATTTGTAATTGTACCAACAATTACAATCGCTGAGGATCAGGTTGGTTTTCTCAACTCAATGTACGATAAGTTCTGTGAAGCGAACGGGTATAATTCCAAACATTTATTCGGTTGTAAAACCGCAAAAGGAGGAATTAACCATCACGCACCGATTCAGTTCTTGACTACTGGAGTGTTTGAAGCCATGGCTTCTAATAATTCATTTCAAGTTAACAATCACTCTATCTTAATTGATGAAGCACACAAGACACTAGAAACAAGCCCAACATTTGAAATCGCACTTACTAATACTCGATATCGAGAAGTGAGAGTTGACTATATGTCAGCAACTGTTGACACAACAAGCCTTCAACACAAATTAGGTGTAGAGGTCTTTATCAAGGCTGATGCAATCCGACATCCAATATACAAAACCAATACATACTTACCCTTGGTAGATAGTATTGTTGATATTATTGGTAATTGTATCTGTGATTTTAACCCTCGTTCCAAATACATTCCCCACCAACTATTCCAAGGCCGTGATTTCTTCCAAGAATTATCCGAGCAATGGAGACATAGACCTTCAGCGATGTTGGTAATTGTAAATAGTAAAAAGGATATTGAAAAGGTAAGTGAGGTTGTTAGACAAAGTTTTCCAGGACTTCCAATCCTTAACTTCTCCTCTGCAGTCAAAAAAAATAAAAAGTTAAACGATCAGTTTAACTCAAGTATTGCACAGTTTACAAGAACAAAAACTAACTATCTAATTATCTCAACAAATGTTGTGGAAATGGGAGTTACCTTTGATAATTTGGACTGGGTTGTAACCAAAGACCAAGAGTATAGTAATAATAACAACCAGTTAGAACTTACTCCGCTCAAAGTCAATGCACTTTACCAGCGACTAGGCAGAGTTGGACGCAAAGGATTGGGAATGGGAATTATCACCAACGATGGAAGCAGTTACTATTCTTCTTTACCTAATAGTGATCTAAATTCTCTAACAAACGAACCGATTGACTTCCCTCTTACCAATAATGGTATTGAACAAATTGCAATGAACTCGTTGGTACTTGGTTGGTCTGATCTTGAATTTAATGAAAAATTGATTCAATGGAACTGTCCATCACAAGTACATCGCGATTTAGGTCGAGTGATGCGAATCATGATCGCTAGAGAAACACTCAAGTCATATGGTATTACAGATAATCAAGGTAAAGCAAATAATCATGGACTTCAAGTTCAGCAGGTTATGAACTACACTGGATTATCTGCTTATAATACCCAATTGATTCTTGAAGCAATTAAAAGTGAGAATTGGAGTGATTTTTCATTCCACCTTACTAAGTCAATTGTTGAGAGATTAACATTTAGTGATTTTGGTATTACTAAATCTGAAAATTGTGAAGGTAGTGATTTTAAGCTGAGTGTTGTTGAATTGTATAATTACTTATGTGATTATCGTTTAGAAAATTTGGAAAGTCGTTTCTTTAATCTTGGTGCTACAAATTCAAAATCTAAAATCAGAAAAGAAAATAACGCCCAAGTTGATCTAATCGATTCAATTGAATCCGAGCTCTCAAAAGCCGATAAAGTCTTTGTTCGATTCCAAAGTGATCTAAACGCTCTTGCAACAGCATTATATAATGCATTAGTAAGAACTAAGAAGGATATTCGCATTCCAATCTTAAAAACCACCAAACAAGGCAAAGACTACGAAGTCACAAATATCAACCTACAACCTTACTATGGACCATACAATCCAGAATCGAATTCTAATTGTTACCCCATGTTACTTACAGGAATTGCAAGAATCACTAATGATGGTCGTAATTTCACTGAAATTCCAATTCCAAGTGATACTGCAAACCTTAACCCTAACTCAGGCTTAGAATATCAATGCAAATGTGTTTTATTGGATAAAATCGTATGGGTTTCTCCTCTACATTTTACTGATATCAACATTGATACATTCAAGAACCAAGAAACTTTTTACATTTTTGTAAAAACTCTTAAAGACAAAGAAGGAAATGAAGCCTTACAAGCCCTACACATTTCTAAGCAAGTGCTGAGCAAAAATCAAAATACCAATCTGAGCAACTACATTGATCCAGAAGAATTAGAATATCTAGATGAATGCCAAAGTTTGTTCGAGTCTGAAGCTTGGTCAATTTATTCTTCAAGAATTAGTAATTATTTCCAGACTACGGAAGCTTATTTTATAGCTCTTGATGAATTTACGAATCTGCCTATCAATAGTCAGGTTAAACATGAGTCAAATCAAGAAAAAATTCAATTTTCTCCCGAGGTCTTCGAAAATGATGATGATGAATTTTATTATCGTAATGTATTCATATATTTTGATGAAAATGAAGAGGACGAAGAACTTGAGGATGCTGATGATTTAATTTTGATTGAGAGGTTAGACTCTCCAGATTCTAGAATTACCTCTGTTGAAGAAAGTGATTTCTTTCAAAATACAGATGAATATCAAAATTGTTTGTTACAATTCATCGAAGAAGCTAAAATTGAAACTGAATCTCAGAACACCGTGGTTGATAACAACGATTACCAATCAAGCTCTGATTCTAATTCTATAACCGATTCCACTACACTCATTGATGAATACTTAATGTACAATGACCTTGGATTCTTACATCACATTGATTTTGATAATGTATCCGATCCACAATTAACCCAAGATCATCGACAACAGTTCAAGGAGCTACAACAAGATACAACCCCACCTAATCAAGGTGAAGTTGTAATTACTAGTGTTGACACGCGGTGTCCGATTGAGCACAAAATTGAACTCTTTACTTCTGGAGCTGAGTATTACACTACACTTCCAGATATTAAAGTTTTCAATCTAGAAAATTTAAAACTTCTAGTTAATCAAATCAAACCTCAATCACCTCACCTCAAAAAACTTATTTTCAAATCCCCAACAGGACAATTTGAAATTGGTTTGAACAGACGCGGTGAACTCAAAGCGTATTCAATCATTATGGATCAAGAATGCAATTTAAATTTCATTGGAAGTGATTTGTTAATCTCTTTCCATTTCCAACCCGCTCAAGAAGGATTAAGTTATTATCTTGCAAAAGATATTTACACTTGGTTCGGCTATGACACTTCCAATATCACACACCCAGATTGTCTTGAAGTTCTATATACCCACTTAGGTAAAATCTTCTATGTAGGTAAAACAAGCCCTAACACAATCTGTACATATCGAATTGGTAGTAACGAAATCATGGCAGCTCAACTACAAGATGAACAAAACCTTAAAGTATATTGTGCCTACACAGGTAAGACTTATACTGTTTTTGGTTTTGTAAAAAAATACTTCAAGTAGCTTAGTACCACCCACCCCTTGCATAATTTTGCAGGGGGAGTTTTTTTTATGTCTATTGACACGAGTTGAAAACCTCAATAAATTATAAATGATATTATGCCTACCCAAAATCAATCAACCAAAACAGTTATCATTTCTTTCTTATCTTACCTTTCCCTCTTCTTAGGAACTGGTTTTATCTCAGGGGCGATTGTCCATTCTGGAAATTTATCGGAATTAAGTAAATATTTCTTAATTGGTATTGTAGGTTTTTCTCTTTTTATTGCAGGTTCATTTATCCAAGAATTTATCCTTAATAAAGAGAATCTTAAGGAAGAAGGTGTATTTAAGTTCTTTTTATTTTCATTAATACTTTCTATTGGTATAGGTATGATTAGCGGAGGTACACAACACTTCAGTGATTTTCCTATTTATTCTAGCTATCTTATTCCATTAGGGTTAATTGTATCATATATTGCATTTTTGCTTAAAAATAATTTCACCTTCACTAAAAATTTAGTTATAGCAGGGGGTATATTAGCCTTAATAGCTAGTTTAGGATTTATAGGCTTAAACTCGTTTGCAAATCATCTAGCTGATCAAAAAGCCAAAGAGCAAGATATATCATGTGTAAAAACTTCTTACAATCCATTTGTAATAAAAGCACATGCTAGCGATGGTCATCAAGATTCAGCTAAATGCAATACTAATACTCAGATCAAATTCTTAGAAGGTAAGGATGGATGTCCTTCAGGTCAAAGCAAAAGAGAAATGTTTATGATGTGTATGTTAGATAGTCAATTGCAAACAAGCACTGGATCATCAATGATGCATGATATGAGTAGTATTGTAACTGATGATAAGTCATTTTTAGAAGGTATGATTCCTCATCACATAGAAGCTATTAACACCTCAAGAATTATATCGCAATCAACCAAAGATTCAGAGCTAAGAACATTTTCAACCAACGTAATTACAGATCAGTCCAAAGAAGTTGAAGTGATGAAAACCTTATATAAATCAATTACTGGTAATGATTACAAAGACAACGGAAAGTATCAACCTATGATGACAGGAATGAATTCTATGATGGATTATGACCTTGATAAAGCTTATATCCAAGGCATGATCAAACACCACAACGGAGCTATTGAAATGGCAAAAAAGATTCTTCCTATTTCAACAAGTAATGAAGTAAAAACTCTAGCAGATAATATTATCACAAATCAAGTAAAAGAAGTTGAAACACTAAATAAATGGTTAAAAACCAAATTTGGTATTACTCAATCTTCAAGCTCTTCAAATTCAAATACAAATAATAGTATGATTAAAGATTCTGACGGGCATATGGGACATTAGTAATTATATACAAGCCCTAAGTAAAACTATACAAGCAATCTATTTGTACAGTTTTACTTAGGGTTTGCAGTAATAAAGGAGGTAGATAAAGTTAACTAAATTTAATAAATTATAAATAAACAATATATAAATATGGACATGAACAATCATACACATCACAATCACACCCAACATAATAACTCGGACCAACATCATACAGAAAACGATCATCAAGAGCATGATCACTCTCAACACTCAGGACATGCAGCAATGTTTAAAAAATTGTTTTACAATACCCTACCTTTATCCATCATAATAGTAATATTGTCTGATTTTATTGGTATGTTAAGAGGTGTTCCAATGTTTGTGTTTCCAGGGCAACAATATACATTAGTGTTACTCTCAAGCATTTTATTTTTCTTTGGTGCTAAGCCATTTATTGTGGGGTTAATAAATGAACTCAAAGGAAGAAAACCTGGCATGATGACACTTGTAAGCGTTGCTATAACTACTGCTTTTTTGTATTCTATTGCAACGGTGTTTGGTCTCAAAGGGGAACCGTTCTGGTTTGAGCTTGCAACCTTAATATCTGTAATGCTATTTGGTCATTGGTTGGAAATGCGTACAACAGAAGGAGCGTCCAGTTCTTTATCTAAGCTTGCTGCATTGCTTCCAAGCTCAGCTCACAAATATACAGATAAAACCAATACAATTGAAGTAGAAATTGCAAGTTTGAAAATAGGAGATAGGGTATTGATTAAGCCTTTTGAAAAGATTCCTGCCGATGGTAAGATAGTATTGGGAAGTACTACTATTAATGAATCCATGGTAACAGGTGAGTCTAGACCAATTGAAAAAACCATAAATGATAATGTTATCGGCGGGTCTCAAAACCAACAAGGAGCAATTGATATTATGATAGAAAAAATTGGTGAAAATACTTTTTTATCCCAAGTTGGTAAGTTAGTATCGTCTGCACAAAAAAGTAAATCTAAACTTCAAACCCTAAGTGATACCGCTGCAATGTACCTCACAATTATTGCAATTTCTGTAGCTATTTTTACTTTTGTGTACTGGACATGGATTTCACCGATGGGAATTGCATTTGCTATAGCTCATGCGGTTACAGTTTTGGTTATTGCTTGTCCTCATGCTCTTGGGTTGGCTATTCCGCTGGTCGTGTCTAGAACTACTAGTATTGCAGCAGCTAATGGTTTGATAATCCGGAATCGTCAGGCTTTTGAGTCTGCTCGTAATATTACTAATGTGATTTTTGATAAAACGGGAACGCTAACTGAGGGTGTCTTTACTCCAGTGGAGGTTGACTATGCAGATGGTCAGGATAGTTCAATATTATCAACCATTATAGCTTCAATTGAATCTTCATCAGAACACCCAATTGCCTCTGCCCTAAGTGGCCTAACTGATAAAAGAGTTAAAGTAATAGATATCCAATCATTACCTGGTGTTGGAATACAAGGAACAGTAGAACAAAAACAATATTTAGTTGCAAGTGCAGCTTATGTAGAAAAAAATAATTTAAAGCTATCCGAAACCTTAATACCAAAACAAGTTGGAACTACTGTTTACTTAATACAAGGTCAAGAAGTACTAGCAATGATCGTCTTAGGAGATACAATACGAGAAGTCTCAAAACAAGCCATCCAAAGCCTACACCAAATGCAGATCAAAGTCTCAATGCTAACAGGAGATGCTAGCAATGTTGCAAAATCAGTATCAGAACAACTATCTCTCGAATCCTATAAAGCTGAAGTCACTCCACAAGATAAAAGTGATTTTATCTCTAATCTAAAAAATTCTAATTCTACAGTTTGTATGGTTGGAGATGGTGTCAATGATGCTCCTGCTTTGGCAATTAGTGATGTTGCTATTGCAATTGGGGCTG
Organism: bacterium; assembly: GCA_043764135.1. GTDB lineage: Bacteria > Patescibacteriota > JACMRA01 > JACMRA01 > JACMRA01 > JAYUKV01. The sequence goes on from JAYUKV010000148.1 coordinate 8,611, forward strand.
GAACTGATGTGGCTATTGATACTGCTGATATTGTACTTGTTAATAACAACCCTAAGGATATCCCAGCCCTTATCAGGTTATCAAAAGCAAGCTATGCCAAAATGCAACAAAACCTCTGGTGGGCCTCGGGGTATAATATCATTACAATACCAATTGCAGCAGGATTATTAAATAGTTATGGCGTAATGGTTAGTCCTGCAGTTGCTGGATTGTTAATGGCGTTTAGTAGTGTCATAGTATCAATTAATGCACAAAGGTTAGAGTTAAAGGATTAGACCCAAATTTATTTGACAATTTAATCATGAATAACAATGTTATTGTTGTTATTTAACGCTAACTAATTATTATGATTAATAAAATTATTTTTTCCCTCACGCTATTAATCGCGTTGAGATTTGGTTTGAATTCTAATGCTTTTCTAGGATTTGAACCTGCTGGTGATACAGCATATGTAGGTAATACACAAGGAGGAGGACCAGTACCACCACAAAATTGTCCATATGGATTAATTGCAATCGGAATGGAAGCTGCTGATCAAATCGCCCCAGGAGAACCTGAGTCATTAGGCTTGTTGGTGGCTTATGCTACTAGATGTGGTGAAGCTGTTATAGATTATACAACTGGCGCTTTGGAAGCTAAATATGTAGAAACAACTGCATTTACCAAAACATCATTATCCAATAATTCTGGACCAGTTGCGATATTAGATTGTCCAATCGGAACTGTATTAGTAGGATATGCTGGATACCAAAACACTAGTCCAATCTACAAAATGGAAGACGGCTCACCTAAGTTTCTAGTAGATGCATTAAGACCAAGATGTTCTGCAGTAAAATATGATACTACATTAAATAGAATTGTACTTGGCGCAATTGTTGATGCCAATGCTACTAAGTCAGTTATCCCATCAGCACCAGAACCAAATGCTGTCTTAATTGATAACGCTGATTGTCCTATCGGTTCACTTGTTAATGGTTTTTCTGGTAGAACTGGAAATCTTTTTGATCTGTTCCAATTATCATGTGTAAAAATTACACAATCTACACTTATAGTAAGTATTGAAGGACCTGATTATGCTGATTATGATGTTGTTGTAACTCCAACTGGTAAAGCAGAAAATATAATTGGTTCACACAAAGTACCTCTTATCCTAGAACCTGGTGACTACTCTCTTACATTAGTCAAAAAGTCAGATGGATCTAAATTTGAAAATTTCGTTTGTACACCTGATAGCTCAACAACTACAAGCCCATACACTTTAACATTAGTTAATGAAAAAGTAGTTACCTGTACTATCTTACCAACTCCAACCCCTACACCATCGGTCAAAATTCTAACTGTAGGTAACCAATCATCATCTGATATTGACTACATAAATCTTGTTGATACTCTTCCAGAAATTATCGGAACTTCTTCACCAAGTGTAGATGTAATGGTTAAAGATCAAAGTGGAAATGATATCTGTAAAACAAAATCTGATTCACTTGGTAATTGGAAATGTACACCTACCGCCCCATTAACTTCTTCATTACAATTTTCACTTACTGCAACAACATCGGATCAAGCTACGAGTAATAAATCATTGATTCAATTTGTTGTTTACAGACCTATAGAACCTGTAGTGACTGTATCTCCAATTAAAACAACATTGGACACACCAACCCAAACACCTACACCTGCGACCACACCTAAACCACACACAGACCATCCAAGCGAACCAATTCTATCAAGAACTGGAGGTATCATCTCAGGTTTGGGAGTGATTCTAGGATTGGTAGCAATCTCAATACTTGCATTCAAAAAGTATAGAAAAAATGTATAATAGTAATTATTTAAATTCAAGATGTGCATAAATAATCAACCCAAGAATTTGGGTTGATATTATTTAATTTTAACTCGTAATATTTAGACTAAATATTGGAAGATTCCAGTACTTGTTTAGTATGTGTTAGTTTGGTTTCTGCTTGTTTTGTTTTGGATTCTTTCTTGTGAGTTTGATTGGTCCAGAGTTTGTAGAAATATGAACTTGTTTTATTGACTAAAGTTTCAAACTTCCCTTCCTCGATCAATCGACCCTTAGAAAATACAAATATACGATCAACATTCTTTAGAGTGGATAATCTATGTGCAACCATAATAAGAGTCTTATTAGTCAACTCTTGTTCTATCGCTTCTTGAATCATCATCTCTGTATGAGTGTCAAGCGCAGAAGTTGCTTCATCAAAGATAATTATCTCCGAATTAGTCAACAACGCTCTTGCAATTCCAAGTCTTTGTTTCTCACCACCTGAGAGCTTGTAGCCTTTTTCACCTAGTTCTGTATCAAGGCCGTTTGGAAGTTTGGCAAGTACTTGATCTAATTGAGTAATCTTAATTACACGAAGGATATCCTCATCAAGTTTGGGTTGTAATAAAGTTAGATTTTCACGGAATGTAAGATCAAACAACTCTGTCTCTTGAAGTACAATTGAGATATTATCACTTACCGATCTTTCCTTAAGTGAATACAATGATTGGTTGATTGTACCGTTGAAGTTAATATTACCGCTTTTAATAGGGTAAAGACCAACTAGTAACTTGGTTAGAGTAGATTTACCAGAGCCAGAATGACCGACAAAACCATATTTCTTGCCTCTTTCGAGTTTTAGATTTACATCAATAAGAGCAGGTTTCTCCACTCCATTAATTGTATAATCAAAATACAAATCTTTAATCTCAACTTGATTCCAATTAGCATCAAGAATTTCTGTACCAAAATACATATTAGCCTCTTCCTCAAAAATTGGAATTAACCGAGAAATCTTAATTTTAGCTTCGTTAAGCTCGTGAAGAATTCTCGAAGCACTTACAATAGCCCAAGTAATGGACCATGAATAAGTAAAAGCCAGTTGAAAAGTTCCAAGACTAATATTACCTGCCATATAGTCAATTACAAGCATGGTAATGATAATTGAATCAATTAGGAAAGTCTCTCCCATATTTCTGATATGATTCTCCCTAGTCTCAAGTTCATTATTAATTATTTGCAATCCTTGTTTGGCTTCATCAGATGCGAAGATCGAATGCTTAAACAGTTGAACAGCATTAAGCGCCTTGATTGTTAGTATGTTATTAGAGAACTCAAAAAATTTGTTAGTACTTATTTCTTGAATATCCTCTAAAGCCTTATTGTTGTTATTTATCTTGGTTTGGATAAACACTTTCACACAAACCATCAGAATACCAAAAGTTGCAAAGACTGCAATATATTTGAGCCCTAAAAATGCATAGAATCCAAGAGGAATAATAAAGTTCATAAGATTCCACATAATCTGCCATTCAAATAGAACAAACAGATTCTTGTAACCGGTAAGTCCTGAATTGATTTTTTCTACTTTTGTTCCTGAGTTTTTGTTTTGGTGCCATCTGAGATCGAACTTGGATAGTTTATCAAATATATCTTTTCGAAGTCCAATCTGAGTAAGAATCATAATCTTGTTAAGATGATACCCTGCAAATGCACGAACCACCTTATCAATACCATATGCACCGACAACAGAGCTTATTAAAAGAATAAGTGTTGTTTGTTCAATCTTGGATTTATCTGTTAGATAATCGATCACTTTTGCAAACTGATAATTTGCAACAAAGAAAGCTAAAGAACAAATACCAAATCCAATAATTGAAATCACAAACCCACGTCTATGCACTCCAAGTGATTTGAAAAAGAATTTGAAAGTCTGCCAAAACGAATATTCCTGAATTTTTTGATCTTTCATAATTTTGTGTTTTTCGTTGATTGGTTTTTTTTTAGTGAGTATAATAAAACATTTTTTCTTAGGTAATAGTAATAACTATGACCATCAAAAAAACCACCTTTTGAGGGGTGATATTTTGTAAAAGTAAAAGTAACTATTATTTATCTCATTACTGAGATACAAATAGTATACTGACCAAACAAAATATATTACAAAATACACAACAATAGACCATTAGTATCAAACTAGAGGTCTGGGCCGACTTGTTTCCAAACTATAAATAGTAGGTTTTTAACAAGTCGAATTGTCGTGATTAGTAATTAAAATGTTTCATTATAATAGATATAGTGACATGGTTTGGTAGAATTGTCAAACAAGCTATGAATTATCTCTTTTAGATTTTTTGATTATTTGGAGGATAAAAAGCCAAAAATTACTAATGATAACGACCAATTAGTGAAACCAGAAAAACTTACTAAATTAAAATAAAAAAATACACCAAATTAATGGTGCAAGTGTATTATAAATTCACAAAATTCTAAACATTGACAAAGAAGGAAGGGAGTACTCTTTTTTTTGCTTCCGCTTGGTGTTTAGCTCTAGTAATTTCAGGTGTTAAGCGAAATGTCACAATAATTCTTTCCAACATTATCGGATCATTAGCTAGTTGAACTTTTAGCTCCTCAAGTACCTTAAGCTTGTCATCTTCACTTGCAAATTCATCCATTTCATTGATGATTTTATTCTCAGCAATGCCGAGAATAGAACAAAATGTTTTATCTTGGTTCATGTTTCACCTCCTAAGGTTGGGATTTAGAACGATTTTTGAAAGCTGATAACAATTGGATGGTAGAGTCAATTTTTAGACCGTTGTTGATAAGCCCTCGGATATCTTGTTGAAACTCTATCTTAGATTTAGCATCATAGATGAATAAAGTCAAAAGAGTGCCTAGCGAATCAAATTCTGGATCAGATAGAACTCTAGGGTCAATGACAATTTTAGAAATGAAATTAATGCAAATCATTTCCCAAATTAAGTCAATTGATTTATCATTCAGTTTTTCTTTCAAAATTCGACAGATAATTGAACGTTCAATACAATATAGAATTGCTCCAGTTAAATTATCATTGATTTCATCTGTCCAAGTATTGAGAACAGATCTTACAATATCTTGATCAGTATGGTCTTCCAAGTTTTCAAAACAAGCAAACATTTCTTTAAATAAAGTAACTGAAGGTTTGGTACTATTAAAGTAATGAATATATTGATTTTCAGTACCATATGCACGTTTGCCTGATAACAAGCCAAGCTTTTTCGCATAACCATTAAGTTTGTAAAAAGATTCTTGTCGTTGATCAATTCTCTTGAGAGTTGGCTTATCGAGAGTTCTTAGTTTGCTTGGAATAGGAATTAAGTACTCATAAAATTAACCTTTTTTAGTTGTTCCCAATACTAATTTTTGTAAATTATATATTGGTTGATCTTTCGATACTGAATAGTACCAACTAATTAACAGGATTACAAAACTAGGTGTTCCAATTCCGAAACCTAATATTGTAGCCCAAAAACTTAAGAATTTAGTTGTTTCTGTATCAGTAAAGTAAATTGGAGTACTTTCAGCTAGTTTAATGTCTAATTTTACATCAATTAAAACCTTTTCAAGTTTTGCCCTAGCTTCATTTTTTTCAAAGATTGCAGAATCCTTGGCTGCTTGTGCAAAGCAATTAAAGCTAATACCAGCTACTGCCAGAAATCCTAAAATAGGATATGCAATCCTGTTCTTCATCTTACCTCTTAAGGGTTTGTGATTAATTTGCCCTAATGCAAATATACCACAAAAAATAGCCTATATCAAGAGCTTTTTATCCATTTTAAATGGATAAGTGGTTGTAATTATGTTTCAAGTGATTTTTTACTAATTAAAACTCAAATTGATATTTAATTCCCATTAATCCAGAATTTTGAACTTGTTTTGATTTGGTATCATAAACTAAAATCTGGGAATTAATTGTACCGACTTTTGAATAATCTTTTTCAATTTGTATGGTTTCGTTAGATATCTTCTTGAAGGCAAGATATTGTTCCTTATTATCAATAATTGGATCTTTAAAACTTTCAGAAGATGACACAAAATTTATTGATTTGTTAAGGTCCGTTAATCTGTATAGGGAGGAATATTCATCACCGTTTTTGATTGTATAAAAAAGATTTCCATTATTCGTAGCAAGGATAGATTCAAAATATTTACTTTCTAAAGTCTTTTTCTCAACGTTATTAGTAACCAAATCTATAAACATAATATTCTCATTATTATATAACCCTGCGACTAAGGTTTTTTGATTAATAAAATTTGCTGTAAAATTAAATCCAGTTGGAATTCTAACAATATTGTCGGTATTAACCAAGTCTAATAAATATTTATACCCATTAAATCCAGAAAACACAGCAAGAGTCCCTTCTCTATTAGCATACAACTCTGCTACATCATTAGCCAAAAAACTAGGATTGGGATTAGATATTTGCATTGTAGCGATGTCGATTATTCCTATTTTGGCTTTATATGCTCTAAAACCCTCAGATACTTCTTCATACAAAAATACAAATTTAATATTTACAGGAATAATTTTGGACACATATTGATCCCCTAGTTCAATTAGTTTGGTTGACTTATCTGAAAGATTGATTAATTCAATAGTTGATTTTTTGTTCTTTTGACCCGTAGCAATTAGTAATTTACCTTGATTAACTCCAAAGTTCTGTATCTTCTTACCCTCATAGATCACAGACTTGGTAACTCCTACATTATTGGTTTTTATCAATCTATCTTCTTGTGAATTTACAACTTCCAATACATAGAGATTGTCTGTAATAAAATTCACAGGTTTATTAGACTGATAAATTGATAAAACAATTAATAGAATTGCACTAGATACAAAGAACCATTTTATTGTACTATTAAAACTCATACTAATTTCTATTTAAATAAACATTATCAGGCTGATCTATCTTCTTAACATCAATAGGTATAACAATAGGTTGAAGTGATCCATTGATTGCTTTGATTTCAAACTTTCCTTTTACCTCTAGCCAATCATTGGCTTGATATTTTGATTTGTAATCATATTCTATTAACATACCAGCTGGTGTAGCATCTACAACACAACATGAAACAACAAACCTTGAAAGAATGAATTGTTTATCAGAATCTGTAGGTGTAATAAATCCAGTTGCGGTAAACTCTTTACCTACAAATATTGAAGTGTCTCCGATTGATTTGGCCTTAACCCAATCATAGAGTGAAAAGGTGTTTGTATCGACATTAAAGCTTATCTTATCTTGAATCTGACTCTTTTCTTGTGAGCTTATTTTAAAAGCAGAGGTTGCTGATCTGATATTAAACGATTCGCTTGAAAGAGTTCTAAGCGGCAAAAAGAAAAAAGATATAGGTATGATTATTAGTAGAATATTCCAGTTTTTAAAAAACTTCTTTAACTTAAATGGTTCAGATCTAAGGATAAAATATATTCCAATCAGACCAATAATTACTAATACTAAACCACCCATTGTTGTAAGTAAAACATATCTATCTGCAATTAAATATGTAAGTCTTTTTATAAAGTAAAGATTTATAATATATATACCCAAAATTGTAAGTGATATAAATTGAATTAAACATGACATATTAATATGATATTTTATATAGATTATTAACTCCCAATCCCAGTATTAAACACAGCATAACGACTATCGCAGTCATTAACATAAGAGTTTTAAATTTAAAAATTGATCTTAACATAGTAAGTGTCTTAATATCAATCATTGGACCAAATGTAAGAAATGCAAGTATAGAACCTAACGAAAATGTAGAAGCCAAAGAAAGGGCAAAAAATGCATCAACACTAGAACATATTGAGATAATAAATGCTAATATCATCAATGCAACTATTGCCAATGTAGGTTCATTACTAAACACCTCAATAAACTCTCTAGGAATTATAACTTGGAATGACGCAGCTAAGAGACAACCAATTATTAGTACCTTAAAAACAGAAAAGAATTCCTGCCTAAACACTTCCACAAAATCCGCATTATGATTTACCTTTTCCTCCTTAACCGCTTTTTCAAATCCATCAAAAGTTCTTAAATTGGGATTTATTGGCATCATTAATTCTTTTTGATCAGGGTGACTGCTAAATATCAAACCAACTATCAAGGCAATTGCAGCTCCCGCAACTATTCTAATAATTGCAATATTTGGATCAAGATTAAATGCTTCAAGGGTTGTAAAAAATACAAGAGGATTTACAATTGGAGCTGCCAACATAAAAGTAATCACTTCAGAAGGTCTAAATCCCATAAGAGATAATCTCTTGGCTAAAGGAATATTTCCACACTCACAGACTGGCAAGAATAACCCAATAAACATTGCTTGGATATGGGAAATAATATTATTTTTTGATTTGTATTGTAGTATCTTAGATGATTTCACGTAAATTGCAATTACAGATGAAATAAATACACCTATAATAACAAAAGGAATTGACTCAACCATCAACCCCAAAAATACCATCATAAAGTCATAACTACGATTAATTAAAGACTGGTTCATTGATTAAAATATATTTAAACTCAAGTTTTTAGTCAAAAAAAATAAAGGCAACCACAAAAAGGGTTGCCTAGTTATTAGATAGTGAAGATCGTACCTAACAAGATACCGAGTAGAACTAAACTCCCTAACAGATTTTCTTTTTGGAAAATCATCTTAAGTGAAAGTCTAAATTCGACATCTTTGATAAGATACATAAATCCGATCACGCCTAGTGAACGACCTAGAGCACCGTTACCTAAAAATGAGAATAACTCACCAAAGATAGGCACCCAGCCGAATAACGCCAAGCCGTCTTTCCACATAAAAATACCAAACAAGACAGCAAAAAAAGCTTTTCTGAAATCTTGATGATCTTGCGATTTGGTCATAGACTTGATACGATCGATAAATGCACTTGGGTCCCGAACAAGTAACGTTAACTCTTCTGCCATTTCTCTGAATTGAGAAATACTGACTAAAGATTCATTATCTTGAGGGAATGGAGCGCGAGTAATATCGGTCGGCAGGATTTTTTCAGTTAACCACTTGTCGTACTTAATGCTTGGTTTTCCAAGCCAAGATTGACCATAGTCAACTCGATATTTCAAAGGGTGAAAGCATCTTGCAAAAATGGCGCGCTTGTCGGTTTGACCCGAAGGTAAAGCCATAAATGTAACATGCTCGTTCTGACTAATATTGAAAGAATCAATAATACTAGTCTGAGCTGCAACAAGAAGCATGTAAACGCTAAACTCAATCTTACGATACAGATTGATTGCAGTCTGTGAAGTCTCATCTTTAACTTCAAACGTTTGAAGATAATAACTTCTCACCATACCTAGATTTAACAATACATCTTTGTTATTTGTTAATAGATTGGTTAAGTACTGCAATTCAAGAGACCTGGGTTGATCTTTATTCGCATCCATACTCCTTGCTAAAAACCCTTGAACACATTCTACCAATTCTGACTTAAGCTCCTCGAGAGGAAATTCTTTCAAAGAATATAACCCAAATCGAATCAAGAGTTCGTGTGTTAACTCTGATAAAGCGTTATAACCTGGTAGGTTATCAACATTAGCAAGTACCTCGTAGCCAAGGTAGTCTGTTTTGATTCCCTGCTCAATCATGTATGACTCAGCTTGGGAATTTCGATTAGCAATTGGGCAATAACCCATAAGCTGAAACAAATGCATTATTTAAGCCTCCAAGGAGCCAAATAGGACAGTAGGTTGAATCCGAACTTAAAAGTTTTTTTATTACTTAAAAAACCTAAGACGGGCCCAATGTAACACAACAAAAGGATTGAATAACTCAACCATCTTAGGAACAAGAAAAGACGCAAATTGGGCATTAGGTGTAAACCATCAGGAATTACAGCCTTACCCTTTTCCCCTACTAATTTATCATCTATCTCATCAGAGCTAGTTGCAAAATCAGCAGTAAGAATCTGCAAATTAAGCTTCGGGTTAGAATCTTTTAGATTTCGATACTTCTCCTCACCTTTTTTTTCGTCTTCTTCATATTCTGCGATTTTTGGTTCAATTTCGATTAATTGACTACAGAGTCCTTTATAGAGACTAATAGAGTCTTGAACTTGGTCGAACCAATTGTCTACTGAATAGTTTTCACCTTCAGATGGATATAAAGGAGAGTCTGGAATGATTGCAGTGTTACCTGTATCAAGACCTTTCTTTTTAATGAAGTCAGCGGTGACTTGTAACTTTTGATAGCTATAACAAGGATTAGATCTCCTAGCTACAGCTTCCATTACATTAGCTATTTCTACGTCAACCTCCCTCCATCTTACACCCTCATAAACAAATCCAAACAGAAGTGTAGCCATTGATATAGTGGCAAGCATACCTCTAATTGAGAATTTATTTGGAGTGAATCGATTTGTGGTTGGAGGAGTATAATCTTGAGCTCTATAAACAGCTCGTTTTGGGTTTTTCAAGTTTTTTCCTCCGAAAATTCCTATTTTAGTTATATCACATATTTCGAATAATTGCAAGTTAAATTAACTTACTGTTTAAGTATGAATTATGGTAGATTTTGACAAATATCAATTTTTGAGTAATAAAATTACAGTCCTATCCTAATAAGGAGACAACTTATGTCCATTATTGGACAATGGCTAGCAAGCGACATTATAAAAGAGGGGATTAAGCAGGTTGCTGAGTATTCTAAGACTCTCCCTGCTTCTACGCGACAATTCGCACCACTTTTGTATGTTTTAGTTGGAGCAAAAACTCTACAGTTAACAGTTGACACTGCCACAAAAGGCAAGGAAGCTTTTAACGCTGTGAGTTCTAATCTTAGGCTTGTAGGTTGTAAGTCTCAGATGTTACTTTACCGTTCGATCTTTGTTTCTGCCCTAACCATGGACAAAATGGAGATCTCTCTCAAAGTAGTATCCAAAGAGGAGTTTAAGAAGATTGTTGACTCAACGGAGTTCTTCACAGAGAATTCTCAAATTGTGGTTAATCTTCTACCTCTTGAATTCTGTATCTTACCAGAGTTTGTACCTTCAACAATCAAGTTGTTGTTTGGTAGTACACAGGGGACTTATCCTGCTTATTTGCATTGTTCACCAGAACAATTTAAAAAGCGCGAGGTCCAAATCTCTGTAACACCTAACAAATCAACACCTATTAGTTGGATTACTCTAAAATTCTAGTAACTCAACTTTATTTCACTGAGCAACTCCTTTTGATTAAGGAGTTGATTTTTTTTGACATTTGATTGTGTTTTGGGTTTATTGTTTATATGATTACAGTATATGGTATAACTAATTGTTCAACAGTAATAAAAGCAAGAAAATGGCTTGAACTAAATCTAATTGAATATGAATTCTGGGATTATAAGAAGCAAGGAATTGATACAGATCACCTGATTAAATGGTGTGAAGAGTTAGGCTGGGAAAAGGTGCTAAACAGATCTGGCATGATGTACCGCAAAGCAAGTCAAGAAGAAAAGTCTAAGATAATCGATCAGCAATCAGCAATTGAATTCATGCTTAAAGTACCAACTTCTATCAAAAGACCAATAATTGAAACCAAAAAAGGCTTACTACTATCATTTAACGAATTAGAATATATTGATAATTTGTTGTAATTGACCGCTTTTATATATTACAAACCTACTATAAATCAAAAATTATTGATAGTAATCATTTTATTTAAATTGATATAAATTAGAATATTATGATATAGATTATCTTATTTCAAAATTGAAATCTAAGTAATTTTTATAGTATTTCTGCCTCATCTATTTTTGACTATATTTGTATAATTGCAGTTCTTGCAATTATACTGTTTTGATATGATATAAAAAGAATAAACACTCATTTATATTTTTACAAATATATATGAGTGTTTGTTGGTCATTAGCGAATTATGTTACTAGATACAGCGACAGAGCATGTCTTATGGGCAATCACAAGGTATCAGCCGATTGCTTTTAATCATCGATTCCAATGAATTGATAAGTAAGTTTTTGGCTTTTGCAGTTTTCATAATTAAACCTTTTTAGAAGTAACTGAACTTATATCAAAATTATATTTAATCTCGATATATTATATGTTACCACATTTTATACACTTTGTCAAACTTTATGCTGGAGGTAATCAATAATTTACTCCTAAATCAAAATTTCTTAAAGAAATTCTAATCTTTTGCAATAGTGATTAACTTTGGTAATTTCTTTTTATCCTATTTTCCTTAGGGTCAGTTTGCTGTTCTAACACCCTAATCACCCCACAGTTTTTACATATATAACTTGCATAATCATTTCTTCAACATCCAAAGTTGAAAAGAATAGAGCTAACAATAAATTTTTGACATTTGTCGGTACTTAGATTTATCTTCTGGATTATGAATAAAGTATTGATTGGTTTGGTATTATTATTTGGCTTGTTCTTGATTGCTCCTATTAATGTATATGCTAATAATTCTCCGACAATTAGAATAGACATTTCTAATGAAGGGAATAAAACAATTATTAATTATGATATTGATTACATTTTTACAGAAGATAATGTTAATAGGCATGGTATATTTATGGCATTACCTAAGATACAGGATGGTGTAAATTATGATTATACTTTAAAAAATAATGTTATCAAGAATGGTAGTTCTGAAAAATATGATATTATCAATGAAATCAATTCTTTTAGATTAAGGATTGGAGATAAAAATGTAAATCTTGAGCCTGGTCAGTATAATTATAGGTTTAGTATTGTAACTAATACAGTCAAAGATTATAATCACAAATTTAAATATTTATATGATTGGAGAGATAGTATTAGTAATTTTGAAATAAGAAGAGATGGTTATTCTATCTGTGATCAGAATACTTGTAATTCTAGTGAAATAAGTGAGAATTTAAATCAAGATAAGCCTAAGCCTAATATTGGTATTGCTTATCTAGTTGTATTCCAAAATTATTTATGGGCCTTATTAGCAACGCTAGTTACATGGTATGGAGTTTTGAAGAAAAAGCTAACCGATCCTCTCCAGAATAAAATTTTATCTACCCTTCCTCATTTCACACCCCCCTCAGATATGACTCCTTGGCAAGTACAGTCTTTAATTAACAAGGGTGATATAGATCCACATGACACTCTTGCATCGTATATTTTTTATTTGAACAATAAAGGTTATATAACTATAACCCCAGATAAAGACAACAAAACCATTACTCTTAATAAGCTTAAAGAATTACCTTCTGATTTGGGACCAGAAGAACTTAATAGGATAGTTGAACTAATGATTACAGATGGAATAGAAAATGGACTACTAAACAGTAAAATTTCACAAACCACCCTAGACTCTAAGCTTGACCAACATATTCTAGAATCTAATATTAACCTTTATGAACGCAAACCTATACTATATCCGCTTGCAGTTGTGTTGATTATCGGAACAATTCTATTTATATTAGGAATGCTGTTTTTTGACCCATTCCAAAATTGGTTACTTGTTGGTAAATCAGTTGGTGTATTTATATTTTTCTCGTTCTATCTTGGATTGTTGATTTTGTTTATGATACTCAAGAACTATCAAAAACTTAATCAATCAGGCTTTGAAAAACTACAAGAATCAGTCGGCTATAAATACTATCTCTCTTATATAGAGAGTGAAAAACTTGACTTTGATAACAATCCAGAGGAAGGTGCTAAGTTTTATCTTAATTCTTTACCTTATGCTGCTCAATTCGGAATCCTCGATAAGTTTAATAAATTCTTTAGATCCAAACAGTTTATTACAGAATACCAAGCTGATAATACCGGTCTAATCTATGGAACTGTTTATTCTTCTACATTTTATAGCCCTCCTAGCGATGGTGGAGGATTTGGTGGAGGCGGTGGAGGCTTTGACGGTGGAGGCGGAAGTTGGTAATATCTAATTATATGTTATCTAATGTAATAATTGTAGGAGGAGGAGAATCATTTAAGACACAAGAAGAATACTTGTCATGGCTTGATAAATTCGAACTCTATCAAGATATGGGCAAATCCTGGAAAAGCCAAACAACTTCTATGCTCGAAGCTTTAGGAGCAACTGTAATTAGACCTATGATGCCTAATGAGTTAAATGCAAAATATCTAGAGTGGGAAACCATGTTTAATAAGTACTTAAGTAAAATTGGAACCAATCCTATATTAATAGGACATTCTCTTGGAGGTATATTCTTACCAACTTATCTAAGTAGAAATCCTTTAAAAGTTAAAGCTTTACATTTGGTAGCTCCCGTTTACAAACAATGTGGAGACTTTGACTTTGACATTTATGGTTATGAACCTGAGTTGATTATGAACAATACAGAATCTATATATATATTTATCATTCTACCGATGATGATATTGTAGATATTAAAGATTCATATTCGTATAAGCAAGATCTTAACAAGGCAATCTTAACAACTTATGAAGACAAATGGCATTTTCTTGGGGCTGACTTTTATGATCTTAATTGGAATTTAATTAATAATTTACACTAAAAAAACACTCGATTTATTCGAGTGTTTTGAGATTATTTACTGATTGAACAATGCTATCAATTACTAATTTTCTCTTGCAAAAGGTGTAGAATTGGCAATCTTTGCATATACTCCCTTATTTTCAGATTCGGAAATGTCGTATTTTACGACTCTTTCTTCATTGGTGGTCTCATCAATACCAGTTACTTCCATAGTACCACCAGTTATTACAACAGAATTTATTCTTATAAATTCGTTTCCATCTAACAATTCAATCATTTTTTCAGGAACTTTTTTTGAGAATTCATTTCTCTTTTCCATTGCTTCAAGATATTCTTGGCAAGATTCAAGGTGCCTTTTATATCCCGGTTCAAACTTTTGTCCGTTTAGTATAGCTCCACTTTTAGTCGTTAATTTAACCATTAAATTGCCATTCGATTCATAAATTCGATCAATAGTTTTTACCCCTCCATTTGCAAACTTAAAATGGGCACTTAAGAATGTTTCAGCTTGTTCTTCTGTGAATATTCCAAATTTTGGATTGTTGGTTGTTGTTTCAGCTTGTGGTGGTTGAGTCATTGCTTCACTTCCAATTACTTTTTCTGGGCTCATACTAAATTATATCATAAGATTTTATCATTTGCAAACGTCAAATTGAAGCTGCTTAATTACAATTAATTTTAAATTTTTTAACAACATATTTTTTTAATCAAAATAACCATTGTCTTCAATCACACTTTTGCCTGATTTATCAAATTTTACTTTTTCCATTAATTCAGAGAGTTCCAACTCTTCATAAATTGGAGAAACAGTTTCTATCTCTCCATCAACTATCTCAGAAGATAAATAAATTGAAATAGTAGAAGTATTATTATTGTATTCAAGTGTAACGTTTTTGAACGTAAAATATGAAAAATTTTGATTAGAAATAACTTTTTTTGAATTTTTGATATTCCAATTAGTCCACTGAGATATTTTCGTAAGCGGGTTAATTTCTTGGCTTACTTTAAGCTCAGTATTATCCACAGGTACAATTTCTGGAGTTTGTGATTCAATATTTAATAAGTCGATTTGTCTAAGAATCTCTTGCGCTCCAGAGTATTTTTCTTTGCGCCCTTTGATTCGATAGTTACCGTCAAAATCTTTGATAATATCTATACCATTAACACCAAATACAAAAGAATTCCTTCTAACCTCTCCAACTTCCAGAATTTGAACTAAGTCTTCATGATAATCGGTTATTTCTGAACTAACACCAACATTAGAATCAGCGGCTAAGAATTCTTTACTCACTGATTTAAGTGCAATATTGTGTTTTAACGATTCTATTGTTGGTAATACAATATTTTTACTTTGTTCCTCTGCTGGTATTGGTTGATCTACAAGATTTTCAAATCTATCTCTTGCTTCATCAGTTTTTTGAATTTCATTAAGAGTTAATATATTCCCCACCATCCTTTCTAAATCAATACCAGCATCGTTTTGATCAATTGGTTGATAAGACTCAAATTCTTGTATATTTTGGTAAAGTCTGACCATCTCTAAGAATTCTGTGGTATCATCAAACTTTTCTTCAACTGATGTTTCACCCATCGGTTTATATATTGAATATGTTCCATCGTTATTACGTTTACATTTTACTCCATTAGCTTCAAATGTTGCTGTCCAAGATTGACGCCCATTTATAAGATTGTATTTAAGACTATCTTTATTAAATGTAATATCTGGATCAATTGTTCTTAGATCATTTGCAATTTGTGCGGTTATAAAAGATAGATTTTTACCAGAGCTGTCCCACTAAACACGGGACAGCTTTCTTTGTCCCAAAATACCTAAACAAACCTCTTCTCTGTTGCACAAAGACCGAATGGTCTTTGTGG
>JAYUKV010000149.1:0-6637 GCA_043764135.1 bacterium
GTACAAAATGAAGTTGAGAAAGTTTCAAATGAATTAATAGAAACTTTAGCTTTGCTTGAGGATCAAAAAAAAGCTCAAGAACTTCTATTAAAAAAGCAGAATGAAACTAAGTTTATCCTTAATTCTAAAAGATCTGCTTTAGAAAAATTAATTTTTGACACTCAAAACAAACAGTCAGAATACGAAAAGAAGATTAAAGAGCAGGGTGATAATGCATCAAAAGTACAATCTGAAATCGCAGCACTACCGCAAGAGTTAAGAAACTATATTTATAGCAATGGTGGTAATACCCAACAACGAGGAGATGCTAATGGACCTTGTTACTTCTACGAACCTAGAGTACTGATTTATCCTGATGATTATTTCACAATTCCAACCACTGGAGCCTATACAGACAACTTTAGTTGTTATCCATGGTCTTGGGATTGGAGAAGAAATGGTCATGATGGAATAGATATTGCCAATAGTTCTGGAACACCAATCGTAGCAACTGCAGATGGAATTGCTGTTGCTAGGCATGCTGATTTTGGAAATTCAATTGTTCTGAGACATGATTTACCGTCTGGTCAAAGAATTTACTCATTGTATGCACATATGTCAGAACCTTCGCCTTTGGCTATGGGTCAAAAGGTAACTAAAGGCCAACAGATAGGTAAAATGGGATCTACAGGATTTTCAACCGGACCTCACTTACACTTCATGATAATATCAGATTCTTATGAAAGATATGGTCCATATTGTTCATATGGTAATAGACAAGCCAAATGTTACAATCCAGCTAAGATTCTTGGAATGTGATAATGAAAATTAAACTTTCTTTGTGTAACTTATTTATAAATATTAACAGTGAGCCGTTTTCGACAACAACCCAAAAAAATTTATTCCAAAAAACCAAATTGTAAGTAAATTTCAAAAATAAATATGTAAAGACAAAGATAGGTGTGAATTTAATTTCAGCTTTTGGCACCCTATCATATTTCCCCTGAAGATTCAGGGGATGTCACTTGTGACAGGGGTCGTGATTGTTGCTAGTTGTGTACTGCTTGATTGTATAATTTTAAATTGAATGAATGTTGCTTTCAAAAATAGCAGCATTCACGACCCTTGTCAGCATAGCTGACATCCCCTGAATCTTCAGGGGAAATTGAGGAGAGTGAATTTAATTTACTCACAATTTAGGTTGCCAAAAAATAAAACCCTCTTGGGATTATTTTTTTCTGGAGGAGAAGACAGGATTCGAACCTGCGGTCCGTGAGGACAACTCGTTAGCAGTGAGCCGCTTTCGACCACTCAGCCACTTCTCCACTAAGTAAAGAATAAAGATTTTTTTATCATGTGTCAAATTAGGATTCTTATACTCTATACAAGTGGCAATGTCTAATTATTTATCTTCTCCCTTTATCTTAAAATGTAAAGGTCTTATTAGTTCCAAAGTATACTTATTAATATACTCAATAAGCCATTGGCTAACAATACAACAACTACACCGATTAAAGCCCATTGAATGATTACAATACCGGCTTTAAAACCGTTTGTGATGATCTTAAAGGCTCCGTATAGTATAGCGATAACAGCTACTGAAGGAGCTAGAATAATAAGCGCTCCATTCAATGATGTAACAATACTTCTTATTTGTTCTGCTAGTGTTCCGTTGCCTTGATTTACACCATTGCAAACACCTGTAGAACCGTCACCAAAGTATGACTTATCGCATACATTAGGTAGTTGTGGAGTAGGTGTATTTTGATTTTGTTGAGCAAGCGATACAAAGCCAAGCACAAACATAAATCCAATTACAAACAATAATTTAAAATGATTCATTAATAAGTATTATATTCTTTTTTGGATTTATGGTCAAAAATTAATTACTATAGTTTAGAATTCTTGTTAATAGCTGTTCCATACTCAAACCATGGGCCAAAGCAGATTTTGGACATAGAGAAGATTCAGTCATTCCTGGACTAGTGTTAATTTCTAAGAAAACAATACGATCTTTTGTTACTATAAAATCACTTCTGGTAATCCCTTTACAACCTAAAATTTTATGGACCTCAAGAGAAATTTCTTGAATTGTTTTGTAAGTTTTTTCATCTATTGGAGCAGGGAAGATTTCTTCTGTTTGATTAGACTCGTATTTGGCCTGATAATCGAAGAATTCGTTTGTAGTCTTAATCACACCAACTGGTAATGGTATTGCATGACCTCCACTGCCTAGAACAGGACATGTGTATTCGTCGCCAATAACCAATTCTTGAATAAGCACAAGCTCTGATTCTCTAAGCCCTTCTTCTACAAGATTTATTAACTCTGATTCATTGTTCACTTTACCCGAAGCAATAGAAGACCCTCCATTGTTAGGTTTTACAAATAGTGGAAACGGAAGATCAATATAATCTAACTCTTTTATTGATTTTATTTCATAAGTCTTAGGTACGTCGATATCAAATTTATCAACTATTTCATAACACTTACTTTTATCCATCCCCAGCGCGGATGCAAGCATAGTTGATCCAGTGTATTCAATACCCATTATGTCTAATAAACATTGTATCTGACCATCTTCACCATATTTTCCATGGAGTGCGTTAAAAACGATATCTGTATCAATTTTAGAAAGATCAAAAATCGATTTTTTAACTTTATTAACTATAATCTCTAACGGGCTTATAACATCAACCATTGTTATGTTATGTCCAGCATTTTTTAGAATTGCTCCTACTTGCTTACCACTTTTTAAGCTTACCTCTCTTTCTGATGAGATTCCGCCATGTAGTATTATGATGTTCATAGTTAGAGAGTATAGAAAAATTTCAATTTTGCCAAATGTGTATTAATGGGATATAATCATATCATGACTGAAAATCAGTTAGACAAAACAAATACAAAAACATCATTATTAAACTACATCGTAGAAAACTCACAAACATACGATATTTATAACGAACAAAATACAAAAAAACCTAACTCAAAAAAAGAAAAATTCAATTATATCATAAAATATGTTACAATTTCTCTTTTGATAATTATATTATTGTATTTTACTTTCCCACAATTGGTTGATTTAATTACAAAATATATTAAGAATTAATTGACAAATAAAAGACTCTGTAGAACTATACTTATTGATCACTCAGTGATCGTCTAATGGTAGGACTTCGGTTTCTGGTACCGACTATCGGGGTTCGAATCCCTGTCGCTGAACCAAAAAAAATAACCTATAAGGTTTATTTTTTTTAAAGTGTTGGGAGGAAATTTACATTTCTGTATATTTTTAACTTGTTATCCTGAATACAGAATTGGGATTTTTCAACAATACCTGCGTAACAATAGTGATTAAGTAACCAATCATTTTTTTGGTTATACAAAATCGGTGAAGATGGTAGGGTTGGTATGTGGTTTTTGTTATAATATAGGGATTGAATTATATTATTAGAGTAAAAAAGAATTCTGTTCCAATCAGGGCTGTAGTACAATTTGGAATCCAGACTATCTTCTTTTTTAAAGCTGCCGACATAGAACAATTGTTGTTCATAAACATCCAAAGACATTAAGTTGTAATTTTCATCTAAATAAAAAACTTTAGAATCTGATGTTGTAAATTGATTGATATTTTTTGCTAATAATTTCCATTCTTTGATCCCTTCTTGGTTGACGTAAAGGTTTTTGTTAAATTTAAGAATTGTTGCATTATTCAAAAATTTTATACCAAAATCATTTTTATCCTGACTTTGATACAGCGTTTTGTTTATTCCTTCAATTTGATTACGAAAAGACACTTTGCTTGATTGAAAATAGTCTTGTGTTAATACAGCTCCTCTATCAATCTTAAATATTCCTTGTTCAGTTAAAACAAATACAGAATTGCTTTCTTCAAGTGTTTGAATTGAATAAGTGTCGTTGGTTATAAATTTTAACTCTTTTGATTCAAGATTGTATTGATATAAGTCTCTATTTTTGTTATTTAAAAGAAGAGAATTATCATTTATTTTTGTTACATAGGTTATATCTGTTAATAAAGTGTTGAGGTCCAGAGCAAAATACTTTTCATTCAAATTATAGATAACACACTTGCTGTTTGGGAAAAAGAAAGTTCTAGTATCTAGTTTTATAGGTCTAGATGATATTTTTTCATAAGATACATCTAGTGGAATGGGAGTCTTAAATGATGAAATATCATAAGGTAACAAATATGTCTTTGCGTCCTTCTCTGAAACTGTTAATGTGAAATCAAGTATATTTTTGATATTATACTCAGATTGAATTTCAATCGGTTTGGCAGGGAGTAAATATACAGGGTCTAAATTCACAAGCGTATTAATTCCTTTTGGTGAAAACAAATCCCATGTTTCTTTCAAAAAATTTTCTTTTTCAACTGAAATAGTTGTAGCTGTATTTTCCAAAATTTTAATATCAGAATTAACAGTATTAATATTTGAATCTCCAATTTTAATATTACTAAAAGCAGGAAGTGCATTTACTTTTATTGTAGAAGAGTTAATAATATTGTTACTTTGATTAACTGTATTGCCGCTTGATAATACAATTATTAACGGAATAGCAATGACTGCAATAATTGCATATAACTTGGGGATGAATTTTCGATATGATGGAATCATAATAAATGATATATTATTTAAGGATAAGGTTTATTTCTGTTTTTAACAAACTTTAACAGGTGTTTAACAAAACAGATTTGACAAATATGATCCAAAAAATTATTATATAATATGTAATTAATAGTTGCCGCTTTAGCTCATCTGGTAGAGCAACGGTTTTGTAAACCGTAGGTGGTCAGTTCGAGTCTGACAAGCGGCTCCATCAAAAGAATCTCCCCACACGGAGTTTTTTTTGTTGATTAATTTTAATCCGTTTCTATTGAATAATATATAATATTAGTATAGTTTCATACTTACGCTAGTATAAAAAAAATTAATAGTTAGGATTTTTTATTTCATCTTTTTCGGCAACTTCAATATATTTTTTATTTCGATTATATGCTTCATTTATTTTGGATTTTCTGTCTGATGTAAGAATTTCTTTTTTTAATCTTAAATTTTGAAAATAAATAATTGTATATTTTTCAAGTGAGATTGGTTCTACATAACTAGTAAAATCCAAATAGCAAGAGTAGTATTGAGGTTCGAAATAATTATTACTTTTATACAAATAACATAATACATTAAAGGTATACATAGCAATATTAAAGCTAACATTATCAGATTCCTTAATATAATTGATATGATTATCTTTAACAAATTTGCTAGGTAAGAGGAATTTAACTGCAGGCTGAAAAAAAACAGGTTTTGGAATAACCATTGATAAGTCAAAATTATTATACAACTCAGGTGATATAGTCATTACAGGTGAGGTAATTCCATTCATATGTGTTTTGCCCAAAAAGTAAAAAATATTTCTATTGATTATTATTGGATCTATTGTTATTTGATCAGTTGATTTTAAACTTTTGCCTAAATCTTGTCTTTTTAAAAAAAACTGTTTGATATTACTCAAAAATTCCTCACCCCAATGTTCTTTATTTGTCTTAAATAAGATAAAGTAACTATCAGAAATATCAATTAATGGTTGAAAATCTTCATCTTCATTTTGGACATACTTATAAGGAATATCCCACTCTATAGATTTTGTTAAAAAGATATCAGTATACTCTTTTTCCACACCAAAAACCATCTCAATTTGAGACCAGGATTGCTTAGAAAGCTCGTGGTAGTTAAAATCAGGATCAAACTGTGTAAGTATACTTATTAAGTTCATTATTAGTAAAGTATAACTTAGAATTACATATTTGACAATTTTGAAAAAGAGCTGATAAAACACAAGGTGTTTTTGTATTAATTTGCTAATTTTTAGCCAGCGTAAAATCTTAAAATAATAATCCTTCTGAAGTCAGAAGGATATAATTTATTTGAATGTTTATTTATTAACTTTGTTAATATTTAGAAAATAAAATAAAGGAAATAAAAATGTTGTTATTAATATAATTAAAGGTGAAAATGTATCAAAAATCGTAAGATTGTGATTAGATGGTAGGTTGTCAAATATATTTGCAATTTCTATAATTGTTTTTAAACTTAAAAAATTCACAAAAATACTAAAACAAAAAACTAAATTAAAATTTATTCTCTGAAGTTTGTCTAATTTGTTTATTTTCTTAAAGCCTAAATAGGTTAGAAGAGTTGAGCAAAGAATGTAGATTGTAATAAGTGTCATAAGTTGATTTAATTACAATAGCTTCTAACAAAACCCCAGTAACCTTTATCCTTTTTAGCGGGTTCTATGTTCCATGGTGATTTAAACGGACCTGCTAAATCTGTATGACACACAAATTGATTGTACATTGACCAGTATTGACTAGTGTTCCATTTTTTGTCCCAATGTAAGGAATTTGGTATAATAGCATAAGCCTCCTCCCAAGCTCTCCATGAACTAACACCATTTGAAAAACTTAATCCACACCAAGTTGGTTTTATGCTTGCTGATATCTCACCTGAACGATTAATCCAACTAACACTCTCATAGCGATTCCCACACCAAGTAGGATCAGCAGTAACAGGAAATTCAGCACCCTCAAAATTAATATATTGAACAATTAACCTATCTTCTACTTCATAATAAGTTT
>JAYUKV010000150.1:0-24391 GCA_043764135.1 bacterium
AAGGAGCTTAGAAGGCACAAACAGAAGAAACATAACTTATTCTGGAATTTATTAGCTGGTATTGTTAATTTGAAGCTGAGGAATTAGGAAAGAGGTCTAATCTATTTTTTATTTAATAAGCTTGTAAGTGTTTTAAAAGCTTCAAGATTCTTTTTGTTTCCAAGTAGGTGTGAAGGTGTAATAACACCAACTACACTCCTCTTGCCGTCTTCTAGAACAATCTCTGTTGTAACCATAGCATAACCCTTACCTAGCGGGACTATTGGATTATCATCGCCACTAAAATAGGTTTGAATCTGTAGATTATTTTCAGATTTTTCATTTAGTAACATGTTTTTGGTTGAATCAAGATTATCTAAGAAATCTAAGATTTGAGAAACCTTAGTGTCTTCTGGATTAGAATTGGCTATTAGGGATTTTGTACCTGAGAAAGCTTCATCATTATGACTTACAGCAAACCCTAGCCCTCCAGTTGATTGAGCTAATAACTTTGCTATTTCTTTAGATAGATTAGCATGCTTTGATTGGAGATCAAATAAATGCTTTTCCATGTCTTTATGCTTAGATGTTGTTACTTGAAGACCTAAGAGCAATTGGTTAACAAATATTTTGTATGCTTTTTCAGTTGGTTTTGATGCTGAATTAGTAAATGGTTGATTCAAGTATCCTTTATCTCTGAGGGACGCAATTTCATTTCTTATTGTTGCAGAAGAAAAACCGAAGTTGTACTTTTCTTGGAGTTCTTTGGACCCTACTACATTTGATGTGTCACAGTATTCTTTTACAATAGAAAAGAGTATTTGTGTTTGTCTTTGAGATAAGGTGTCATCGATTATTTTTTTTGGCATAGAAATTATTTTTTAATTCTTGTGACCTTGAACTAGTTTTAAGGGAGTGAGCAAAATTATTCTCAAATCAAGACCAAAAGACCAATTATTAACATACTGACTATCAAAAATCACTTCCTGATCAAAAGTAAGATCAGATCTTCCATTTATCTGAGCAAGACCAGTAATTCCAGGTTTAATGTTAAGTACTTTATAATGATGTGGTTTATACTTCTCTACTTCTCTTGGTTGATGAGGTCTAGGACCAACCACAGAAAGATTACCAATTAAAACATTAAAGAATTGCGGAATTTCATCCAAAGAAGACTTTTCTAAGAATGTACCTATCTTGGTAGCTCTTGGATCGTTTTGAATTTTGTACAAAACACCGTCATTTCTCATGTCTTTTGTATCAATCAATTCTTGTTCAAATTTAAGTGCTTCTGGATTATCATTAGTTGTACAATACTTCATCTTAAGTCTTCGGAATTTATAAACTCCAAACTCTTTACCATCTGGACCGATTCTTTGAGAGAGGTAAAAAGGATTGCCTTTATCTTCGAGATAAATAGCGATTATTATTATTAAGTATAACCAAGAAAAACAAATAATAAATGCAAGTGAAAAACATATATCAAATATTCTCTTAAACACTATACCCCAACCTTCTAAAGCAGAATATCTTAGTTGAAAGTAAAGATTATTAAACAAATAATTAGGTCGTAATGAGATATCTCTCAAAAGATACAAATCTGCATCATATATTTGAGTTGAAACTTTGAATCTTTCGCAAAGTAAAATGATTTTTTTACAATTATTAACTCTTGAATTTAAGTATATCTCTTGTACTTTATCATGCTTAATTAAATCTTCAATATATATAAATGTTTGATCATCAACATCTTCAAACAATTTAATAACTTGGTATTGAGGTAAATCAATTAAATTTTGGCTTACGATTTCGGGGTGATCTCCTATAATAATTACATTGTTTTGGATAAAGCCTGATTTGGTTAGGGTGAAGTTAATTAACCTTACAATCAGCCTTTGAGTAATTAATGCAATTATCACAAACAAAGTTCCAAAGAGAGCTAAAAATCTACTTAGTCTAATTGTGTTGTAAACAAATATCTGATTATTATACTCATTAAAGAATAAGAACACTATCAACCATCCAGTTACAATTAAAATTCCAAGTACAATAACATAGACCTCATTTAGAAGCGATATTCTTTTTTTAATCTGGTAAATTCCATGGGTTGCAAAATATATAATACAAATAATTGAGAATATTATTGCAAAAAAAATATAGTCATGAAAATTTGTGACTCTAGTTTTTGAAAAAATTTCAGAATCAGTGAACAAGCTAATTCTCCACTCATATCGTATTTGATAAGTGAAGTATACTGCCCCCAATATGGTAAAAAAGTCCAGAAAAGGCATTACTGCCTTATTCCAGACTTCTCTTATATAACTTTTAGGTAACATAAATATCTCCTGAATTGTTGTTAGATTAATTTACCTGTATCTGCATTCAAAGCTAAGTCTGCGTCTACGCCTTTTGCAAATCCTTTCTTATCGCCAGCTTCTAGTCCGATTGCATTAACTCTAATACCTAGAGCAGTTAACTCGTTAGCTAGTACAACAAACGATCCTGGAAGGTTTGGTGACATTATTGGTCTATTCTTAACAATTGATTCGAATGCTGCATCTCTTCCTGCAACATCATCTGACTTAATTGTTAACATTTCTTGTAAGGCATAAGCAGCACCGTATGCTTCTAATGCCCATACTTCCATTTCTCCGAATCTTTGTCCTCCTTGGTGAGATCTACCTTGTAGTGGTTGTCTAGTAACAAGTGAGTATGGTCCAGTTGAACGAGCGTGCATCTTATCGTCAACTAAGTGGTGAAGCTTGTTCAAATAAATCGAACCAACCACAACTCTTTGATCATACTTCTCTCCTGTACATCCATCATATAGGTCAAGCTTACCATCTTCTGGAAGACCAAGTTTCTTAAATTCTTTTTGGATTTGAGATGGTGGTATATCATTAAGTGGTTGAGTTATTGCTAAGTCATTAGTTTCATCACATACAAGACCTAGGTGAGTTTCTAATAACTGACCTAAGTTCATACGAGAGATAACTGAAAGCGGGTTAAGCACTACATCAACTGGTTTACCGTCAGCTGTGTAAGGCATATCTTCGACTGGTAGGATAATTGAAACAACACCCTTGTTACCATGACGACCTGCGATCTTATCACCTTTTTTAATTCTTCTAGTAGTTGCTAACCAAATGTGAACTCTCTTAAGTACATCAGTAGGTAATGAGTTACCATCTTCTCTAGAGAAAACTCTCATAGCAATTACTTTTCCTGAAAGACCATGTTGAAGATACATTGAAGAGTCTTTAACATCTCTTGAATATTCTCCGAACAATACTCTAATCAACTTATCTTCTGGAGATAAATCAACTTCTCCTTTTGGAGTGATCTTACCAACTAGAATATCACCTGACTCTACATAAGTACCTATTCTTACGATACCATCCTCGCCTAATTTAGAAAGTTTCTCGTTTGCAACATTTGCAATGTCTTTTGTAATTTCTTCGTTTCCTAGTCTTGTTTCATGAACGTCACAAGTGAACTCATAAATATGGTTTGATGTAAATTTATCCTTTTGAACTAATCTCTCTGAAAGAATTATCGCATCTTCATAGTTATAACCCTTGTATGAGATAAAGGCTACTCTTACGTTTTGTCCAACAGCAAATTCTCCATTGTGAATACCAAATCCTTCGATTAAGATATCATCTTTCTTAACTTTTTCTCCAGCTTTAACAACAACTTTTTGGTTAATGGCTGTGTGTCCGTTAGAAGGCATGAACTTAATAGTTGAGTATTCATACTTTTGACCTGACTCTGATTCAAGGATAACTTTAAGACCGTCTGAATATGTGATCTCTCCATCTTCTTTTGCTTTTTGAACATAGTCACAGTCTCTTGCGATATACTTTTCTAGTCCTGTAGCAACTTTTGGATTTTCTAATCTTACACAAGGTACTGCTTGAGATTGTTGGTTTGCACCTACCATCGCACGGAACTCGTTAGTTTGTGACAAGAATGGTACCATTGCTGAAGCTAATGAAAGTATTTGATTAGGTGCTACATCAGTATATTCAACTTCTTCGATAGATACTTGAGTTGGTTCACCATTTACACGGGCACCAATAAAGTCGTTAGCAAAATTTCCGCTATTATCAATTGCAGCTGTGTTCTCTGAAATAGTAAATCTAGTTTCAGTTAATGAATCCATCCAAACAACTTCTTTAGTTACAAATGGTCTAACTCTAATTTTAGATTTTACTGATGAAGCAATTTCTTTGGCAATGTCTTTTGTGATTAAACCTCCAGCTTTAAGAACTTTTTCTTTTCCAGCAGTTATATCTTCAAGGGCGATTTTACCAACTAGCTGTTCATCTTTTGGATCTAATTCTTTTGCAACTTTAAAGTATGGAGTTTCTAAGAAACCTAACTTGTTAACTCTTGAGTAAAGAGCGTAGTAAACGTTAAGACCGTACGATGCTCCTTCTGGCGTTTGATCGGGTCCAATTCTACCATAGTAAGAAGGTTGGATATCACGAACTTCAAATGAAGCTCTTTCTTTAGTTAAACCTCCAGGACCTGTTGCGGTAATGAATCTAGAGTCATCAAATTGTGAAATAACGTTCGTTTGATCCATTAGACGTGATAGTTGTGAAGTATTGAAGAAATCTTCAATCATCGCAGACATTGGTCTAACATTTACAATTTGAGCAGGAGTGAAGTTTTCATCTTCTGAAATTTGAATTTTTTCTTTTGTATGTTTAATAACACGAGTCAAACCAGATTTGAAAGTAGTAGTTAACCAGTCACCTACTGATTTAACTCTTCTGTTTTCCAAAGAGTCGATAGGATCACCTAAAGCACCTTCGTTTTTCATTCTGATTAATTCTTTACAAACAAGAACGATCTCATCTAAACCGATTGTTTTCTTGTATTCATAAAGATTTTCAAGATCTTGTTCAATTCCAAGTCTAATATTAAACTTGTATCTACCCACAACTCCAAAATCATACTTCATCCCATCTGAAAGTAATGAAACAATGTGCTTTTGGGCTTGGTTAGTATATGCCAGATCACCTGATCTAACAATATTGTAGACAGCGTTAATTGCTGATGCAACATCAGAAGCATTGTCCGCATCTAGAGTTGATTGGATGTAGCTAACTTTAGGATTCGTATCAATCTTAGAAAACTCAGATAAGATATCAGAATCAGAAGTTAATCCAAGTACTCTGAAAAGTTGAGTTATTGGGAATTTTTTCTTTCTATCTAATCTAGTGTAGATTACTCCATTATCACCTAATTCAAAATCAATCCATACACCTCTGATTGGAATTACTTTGGCTGTGTAAACTGGTTTATTCTTTTCGTAGTCCAAAGAGAATAAAACACCTGGTGCTTTAACCAACTGTCCAACAACAATTTTTTGAGTACCATTTACAATAAATGTTCCATTTGGAGTCATCATTGGCATGTTGCAGATAAAAATGTCTTGCATCTTTTTCTGTTTAGTTACTGTATTTTCAAGAGTAACTCTAACAGAAAGTCTAGATGTAAAAGATCCGCTATTAACCATTGCGTCAATTGGAGTTACAGTAGGTGCTTCTAGATTGTATTGAGGTCCGAATTCGATTTTCCATTTGCCAGTGGCGTCTGTAAACGGTGTCTGTTCTTGTAAGATTGCAACAAACTCATTTTTCCAGAAATTTGTGAAGGAATCAATTTGCATGGAGTTTAGGTTTGGAACTGGAAACTCTTTATAATTAACGCCAAAAGTGTTTCTTTGTATTTTATTAATCGCCATAGTATGAAATTATACTAATTTTAGCCTATTTTGTCTGTTCTTGTCAAGTGTTAAGTGAAATTTGTCAAGTTGTTAGGATTCCTATCTTTATTTCGCTCTTTGGATTAATTACTCAATTCTACAATTCTAAGTATTGTCTGCTTTCCTCCTTTGGTCTTATACTCCCCTTCTAATTGAAATAAATCATGAGCCAATTGTATATCAAAGTCTTCCAAAAAAATTAATACATTGATACCTCTAAGTATCATTTGTTTTACGTTATTTAGGACTTTTTCAACTATTAGTTTTGAATACTCTTCATTAAAACAAGGATAATCATTATAACCTACTACTTGAACATTTGAAACTCCTGCTTTTGAGAAGTATTCTCTTACTTTAGTAATTGAGTTTTGGATGTATGATTGAGGTAATCTTGAAGAGACGTGAATTACAATTTCAAAATTTGATAAAACTTTTAAGATTTCATTATCAAATTCTCTATTAACTAATACGATTTTATTATCATCATCTATGGGGTTTTTATTCAATTTAAACTCATTATATTGATAAGCATTAATTGGATATAATCTACCTTGGTACGAGACGTGGTTAATTGGCTGTTCATATGTGACTTTGGTAGGTGAAGTATGAATCAACGCTCCTTCTACTATTCCACCTGGAACTAGGATTGGATACTTAAAATTGTTATGCTTAATATACCCAATTACATCTTCACTAGATACTTGACAACCTTCATCTAATATACTTATAAATTCAAATTCTGTTTCCCATTTTATCTCACCCAATGAACCAT
The DNA here is from genome assembly GCA_043764135.1 of bacterium. Classification (GTDB taxonomy): domain Bacteria; phylum Patescibacteriota; class JACMRA01; order JACMRA01; family JACMRA01; genus JAYUKV01. The sequence goes on from JAYUKV010000150.1 coordinate 6,531, forward strand.
TAGGTGTTAATATATTGTTAAAATATTCGACAAAGAAATAATCATTCTTTTTTTGGAAAAAGTAGTCTTCATTTTCACCAATCTTAAAACTAAAGATATTTGTAAAAAGTTTAACTTCTATAATATTCTTATCTATCTCCACTACTTTTCCAATAGCTATATCTTTTGTGCATAACAAATCTCCCAAGCAAGTGTCTAATTCTCTTTCAATCATTATTGTCTTATTCTCAATAGAATACACATTCATATTCAATTAATTTTATGGATTTGTAATTTTGTCAAAAGAACAAAAGTATGATATGATTCTTTATGAACAATAGCTGAAAAAAGTTAAATGAAAAAGAACTTAACAATCGCTGTATTTTCAATAATTCTGTCATTATCAACGGTCACCTCTCTAGGTACCGGCTGGATTGCATTTGAAATTGCAAAAGGTGTCTGGGCAGCACAATCTATTGATGTTCCACCCAACTCCCTTAGTCAACACTTTGGGAATATGGCCTTGATTGGACTCATATTTTCACTAGTTGTAGGATCCTCAAGCGCTACCATCCTTTTCAAAACACTTAAAACATAGTTTTTTGTGTTTATCAAACAACTGTTTATATAATATAAACACTTTAGCTACCTTTATATTAAAGGTAGCTATTTCTTTGAAAATATCTATTAAATACTTCCACCAAAATCATCAAAAGTTGCATTCTCAGCCTTCCACGCCAAATCAACAGAACCTGTCGCTCCATTTCTGTGTTTGGCTATTATTAGCTTAGCTTGTCCTTTTTTGTCAGTATTAGGGTGATATAATTCTTCTCTATGTATAAACATAACAATATCTGCATCTTGCTCAAGGCTATTATGAACAATAATATTATTAGCAACAAAATTATGATAATCTCTGACACTCAAGTCAAAAACTTCTTCAGTTTCTAATTCCTCGATAGAAATAATTCTATCCCAAAAAATATCACTTTTTAAAATGTTTGAAATACTTTCATTTTTTAAAATTTCATTGACCTTTTTCAATCTATTGTGACTAATATTTGATTTGTATAATGAAGTTCCACAATAGCTCATTTCTAACTTTGACTGAAAAGCTCTTTGGGAAATATTGTTAGAGCGTAATAAGGTGTTAATATTTAACCATAATTCTTTTGGAATAATATCAGAATTTGGATTAGAGATAATATTTTGCAAGTTTGTTTCGATAATATTTTTTAAACTACCTCTTTTTCCAATAGAATTTATTTTATTGAGAAATCTCAATTGATTTTCTTTCATTAAATGAACTTGTATATGATACATTAATCTATATCCTTTTTTACTTTTAACTTCACATATTGAGTTTAAAATACCAAGTTTTAATAATAAGGTTGAAACTTGATAAGCAAGTTCCGAACTTGAAGTAGCATAATAAATACTTGATTTATTATTTGAGAAACTTATATTACCATCTGTAGACCATAGGTGTTTTAAGAAATCTGAAACTACTATTTCAGAACAATTGAACAAGACTGTTGGTAATATTTTATTATAACTTCTTTCACGATTTAAATTATGTTTAGAATATAACTCTGTTATAGGGTGTTTTATATTGTGCGTTAGATGTATTGGGGATGGTAAATACAAATGTTTATAACTGCCATGATCAACCTCTCTCGACTTTATTCCATACAATTGAGTTGAAATATTATTTACATATTCAAGATTTTCACAATCTGAAGTTGTATAATGATATGGTTGCCGTGGTAATATACAACCATCTCCAATTAAATGTGCCAATAAGTTTAATTCAAGTGATTCGTTTTCTGAAGTATTTAATATTTTATTTCTTAAAACTCTAGGAGTGGCAATAAAATCACCCACTTTTAAATCAGATAATGAGACCCAATTATTTAACATTTTGAAAGGATGGTTAGAGGTTGCTTTTATTTGTTTACCTGATTTTGTTTTTAGTAGATAAGTTTTTTTAAATCCAGAACTGAAAGCATTGAATACAGTCCCAGGAACCAACTCCCCTTTATCATTAAGAGAAAGAGCTGTGTATGAAATTATCTCTTTTGACTTAAACTTTTTCACAATCGATTCTATAGTGTCGTAAAATCCTGTTTCATAATTATACACCCTTGAATCACCCGACAAACAACCAGATTCTCTCAAATCAGATAACATAGGTCTTTTATCTTCTCTTGCTTCAATTGATCGCGATAACTGAGATAAAGCAATCACTGGGACATTTAATTCTTTAGCTAAGATTTTTAGACCTCTAGAGATCTCTCCGAGTTCTTGTGTTCTGTTACCATTACTCATTCCAGAAGGCGAGACTAATTGTAAATAGTCCACAATAACCATACCGATCTTTGCTCTAGTCTTCAATCTTCTTGCTTTGGTTGCTAATTCTATAATATTTACACCTCCAGAGTCATCAATCCAGATTGGTAGTTCTACTGCTTGTGCGATTGCTTGTGCGTATCTATTGATCTTAGCAGGGTCAGCGTTAGACTTTGCCAATTCATTAAGATGCAGTTCTCTTAGTGGTAATCCTGAAAGTGATGAAATAATCTTCTTGATTAATTGCTCTCTTCCCATTTCTAGACTAAATACTAATACACCTTTACCTTGCTTTGCAACTCGCTTCATAAATTCTAGAGCAAGTGATGTCTTACCTGATCCTGGTCTAGCACCAAGTATTATTAAGTCAGAATTATGGAATCCACCAAGCTCTTCATCAATACTCTTAAACCCTGTTGAAAAGTGTGATGTGACTTGTTCAAGTTTATCATGTTCTAATTTATCAAGCTTGATAATATCTGATATAGAAGCGACATTCTTCTCAATTCTAGTCTCTGCGAGATTAAAAACTCTATTCTGAGCTTTCTCTAATATTGTTTCAACTGGTCTATCAGAAAATGAATCTAACTTTAACTCATCAGCAAGAGTAGCTATAGATCTTAATATATAACTATCTTTGATACGTTTAGCTAAGACTTCCACAGATGCAATCAATATCTTATTAAGTCTAAAATCAACAATATATTCTCTTGTGATTTCATTAACTATAGGGGTTTTATCAACTGTAGGTGAATTCTTAAGTCTTTCAAAAATTGTAATCTCATCTATGTTATCACCCATCTGCATAAGTTCTAACATTACATGGAAAATCGCTTTATTCTTGGGACTGTAAAAGAAATCAGGCTGCACCTGATCTGCTACATCATCTATAAATGAAGGATTATTAATTATTGCAGCAATTAAAGAATCCTCAGCCGCCAAATCATAATTTACTCTAATCTCTTCATTATTCATATAACTGATTCAATCAGAATATAATAACTTGGTCAATACAACACAATTAATAGTGAAAATTATAAATTTTATCAATACACTGTTATTTATTATATTCTTAAGAAAATTAAACTATTGTATTCAATTCTTTAAGGTAAATCATTTGACATAACTTAAATTTATTGTTATAAACCAAATAGAGATGGATTCTTCATGAATTTACTTCTAAATTTTACTTTTAATAAAAACCCAGTTCTGATCTCACCATCTTCTCTTTGCGGAATTCTAAAGATCTTACTTCTAAACTTATAATTATTCCAGATCTTTTCTCATCCGCTTGCCCACCATTTTTTGGTGGGTATCTTTTGTAATAATTTAGAACTTTAACATGGTTTGGTTTGTAATTATCACAATACTATTGAATTATCTTAGCTAATAGTAAATTACAGAATACTACAAAAGTAGCTCGATTTGGGTTTTTACAATCAACAATAATTATTATTGTATAACTAGTTATCCTTTAATCATATACAAAGAGAATTAATGAAAATAGAATTCTATTCAATGCACTGTTATTTGTTTAATTCTGAAGAAGAATAAGTATTGAGCTTGAATAGTTTGTGGAAATATTACTTGACATAACTTAATTTAAGTGTTATTATGTTGATATTGATGGATTCATCTCGAACTTACTTCTAAGTTTACTGGAAATAAAACTCAGTTCAGATCTCACCATCTCTGTTTGCGGAATTCTAAAGATCTTACTTCTAAAACATGTTATTCCAGATCTTTTCTCATCCGCTTGCCCACCATTTTTTGGTGGGTATTTTTAATAATAACTTTTCTCTTTAATCAGTTTAAGTTTTAAAACCATGACAAAAGAATTGCTTTAACATATGTATTTGTGAGTTAAAATATTAATAAAAAAGTAAATAGATACACTTTTTGACAACTAACCAAAGTTTTGCTATTATTTGTTAAGTAGTAATTTAAAGAAATTAAGAGGATACTATGCTTCAAAAAATTGCGATTTCGCGGAATTCTGTTTTTGTTAGCGCTCAGATTGATTCTGAGAACCCAATCTCGAAAGAATTGCTGTTGGCAGCCCTCACAAACTGGGCATCGCTAGGTTATTCGGTTACCAAAGAGCTTTTTGAAGAGCTTTCGAAGTTATCATTGCAAAACTTCATGACTCTCTACCTTGAGGTGAACGAAGAATTGCTAGAAGTTTCTGGGATGAGATATTCCTACAAACCTTTTTATCCAGACTTCCCTAATCATAAGAACACAGTTCCGCAAGCCGAGTTGTTGTTACAACAACTGCTCCATTACTGGACTGGATATGAGCCTGAGCAAGATAAAAATGAACAGGTGGAATATCTTGGAATCAAAAAGTTCATGAAGAGATTGAGTCTTGCAACAATGCAAGACATTGATAAAATCTTTATGGATATGATTGAATCTAAGGCTTCGTTGAAGCCATCTCAAGTAATTGAGTTGAAATGGTATGTTTTGAACAATCCAGAGACCGTAATTGCTATGCTTCCAGAGAGTTTTGCTTTCCAAGAAATTGGTGCAGTAGTCCTCTCGGAGCTTATAAAGAATGGTAAGACAACACTCGGTAGTGATCTGGTTGGTAAATACCTTATCAGCGTGACAATGATCCTTAGGATTATTGTTGGTCTAAGCGATGGTGATGTTTCCTTGGCTACAAAAACAAAACTTCTTCGATTCAACAACAAGTTGAAAAAAGAAGTGGTGTTGGCTTTTGGTAAGACCAAAGGTAGTATCGAGCAAGATATCTTGCGATATCAACAGAGCTGGAGGCTAGTGTTTAATTTGATGCATGCAAATGCGATCAAAAAAACAAACCCTAGCTTTATCACAGCGGTAGCAGTTGCTAGAGATAACCAAAAGGTCCGAACTTTCGCAAGTGATGTTCAAAGAAATATTCTTCTAGGAGAATATAAAACTGTTTTGCAGTTACTTGCAACTCGACCTACTGAGTTATTGAGAAAGCTAGATCAGCTGCTGTCAAAAGCAGACCATGATGCTGTCTTAGAGGCTTTTGCTGGTGTTGCACACGAGTGTTCATCTAGAGCTTTGTATCAGCTAGTGGGCTTTTACCGAGGAAGAAACAATGCTAAAAAGCGTATTTTCCTTCCCAAGGGAACCGCTGCTCGAGGTTTTGTGACTGACAATGATTTGAAGAGTCTACCGGAAGACGTGGTTGATTCTGTTATTGACATTGCTTCCAAAGCACTTGTCCAACAATATAGAACAAAAGAGAAAATTGCTGGTAAGGTTTATGTGGATCCAATCCTCAAAAACTATACACTACCTCTTTCTCTCCGTTCTGCTGCTCGTGCAATGATGACCTTAGGTCGTGGTACACGAGTATCATTTGGTATTGATACAGAGTTTCTGCGTTTGTTTACCCATTGGGTAAACATCCCAGACGCATCTTGTGATATCGATCTTTCTTGCTACTTCCTAAGCGAAAGCCTAGAAGAGTTGGGATCGATTTATTACGGTAACTACCATAATCAGAACTTTCTGTTCGGTGATTGTGCAGTTCATTCAGGAGATAAGACTAATGCTCCGGCTCCTAACGGCGCTTCGGAATTTGTTGATATCAACATCCAAAAGATGTTAGATAAAAACATTCGGTATGCCATCATGAGCTTACACAATTATACCAATCAACGCTTTAGTGACTATGAAGTTGCAAACGCAGGTTGGATGGTTCGTGAAGATCTAGGCAAAAAAGGAAATCTTTTTGAACCAACCTTGGTTCAAGAAAGATTCGATCTGAATGCTGATACTACATACTCGATTCCAGTTGTCTTTGACTTGGTAACAAGGGAAGCAATTTGGCTCGATATGTGTATCGATTCGGTCAATTGGGTAAACAATATCAACTCCACAAGAGTTGATACAATGAGCCTTCTTGAGAGCATGCTTGAAAAAGAATTCCCAACTTTGTATGACTGCTTTTATGCACACGCATTGGCACGAGCAGATGAAGTTGTGAATTCTAGAGAAGAGGCCACTCAATGTTTTGATCTAACAAGTGATTCGATCGTCAATTATCAGGACACTGAGCAAATCATGTCTCGATATTTGTAGATCCATTTGTAAGTCTGACTGAGTCCAACAATCCCTTAACTTGAAATATAGTTAAGGGATTTTTTTATAGTAATTGTGAATAATCTTGAGATCGAATCTAGATTTGACAAGCTTTCATCTTAGATAAGATTAATTCTTTATCAATATCTTTTCCAATAAATACAATGTATGATTTATTTGGGTCAATTTTAGAATTTGATGATAGTACGTATTTATCTAAGCCTTTATTAGCTCCAACCATCTGGAATAAATATAGATCTGACTTCATTCTAATAAATCCTTTTGCTCTAATTACATTTTTTGGGAATTCATTAAGGAAGAATTTATCGAGTTTTGATGGGTCTAGTTCTGTATCTGAAGTAAATAGAACTTCATCGAACTCATTATGCTCATGGTTATGGTCCTTGTGATCTGAATGATCATGATGGTGATGACCCTTATCATCGTGATCATGATCGTGGTTATGATCCGCATGTTTGTGATCTTCGTGGTTATGGTGATGAGTATTATGCTCTAACTCAATGAATTTATCTTCTAGATTTTCCTCAAAGTCTAATAATATCATGCTACTAAAAGTATTAGTATTTTCTAAAATAGCGATTTGGGGATTGAATGTAGTTACAAACTTACGCAAATTATTATTAAAATCAATTTTTGATTCATCTATTTTATTTAAAATTGCAACATCTGAAGTTTGGATTTGTTCTTTTAGGATATTGTAGTGAGCGATATTTGCTTCAAAATTCTCACTATCAATTAAACAATATATTCCGTCTAGCATAACTTTACCGTCCAAGTCATCCATTACGAAGGTTTGTGCAATCGGCATAGGCTCTGCAAGACCGCTTGTTTCGATAATTAAATGGTCAACTTTACCTGTATCAATCATTTTTTTAACAGCTCCAATTAAGTCTGATCTAACTACACAACATAAACATCCATTTGAGATTTCTGTTATTTCTTGATCAGAGGAGCTAACTAATTCTGAATCTACACCAACCTCACCAAATTCATTTATAATTAATCCAAATTTTACTTCTGGATTTTCCTTGATCATTTTATTGATTAAAGTTGTCTTACCCGCTCCAAGAAATCCAGTAATAATAGTTATTTTTATCATAGTTAGATTATTTACATATTTCAGGATTATTGTAAAAAAATTTAGACCTTGTTTAAAAGGTCTAATACTAAGTTTATTTAAAATTCTTAAAAAGAATTTCAAGTTTTTGGTCGGTTGTAAGTTCTTTACCTTCCCTAAAGACTTCAACTGGAACTGTGGAACCTGGACCACCTGGATAGGTATGCGGGATTCCAATTATTTGAGCAGGTAAAGCTTGCAAATCGATACAAGCATGTGGTAATCCACCATTATCTGTAATCTTCACTTTCACAACTTTTCCGTTGTTTAAGTTTCGCACAGACAAAGTTTGTAGCTTGTAGTTATAAAAGTCACCTAATCTTACCGCGGCCTCCATCGAATTCCAAGGATCAAAGGGCCCAGTAGCAGTGCTACCAGTATTGCCTTCAGAGGAATTAATTCCATAAACAGAAGCATCACAATTATTCATAATTATTTCTTCTGGAGGGAGTAACTGTTTTTTAAGAGTTGGATTAAAAACCAAAAAACTTTTAACCAGGTCCTCTTTAGATTTAATCGGTATAAATTTACCATTTAAAAACACTGTTGCTGGAATTACTTCTTGATTAGATTTGATCCTGTTAACATATTCGGAGAAATTAATATTATCAGGAATCTGCTTCTCAAAATCAATCAAAAATGGTTGATATTTTGTTGCAAGAGTATTATCAAGCTCTTTTGCAAGATGAAGCATCACTAAAACCTGATTTACAATATCTAACATGTTACCGCCTTTAATAAACACTACATTTATTTGTTACATATATTATACTAAAAGTCAAAAAAACTTGCATAAATTAACCAACTATGTTTATATAATAAATGCACACCTATTAAGCAAATTATAGCATTATGACTGATAGTCCTAAACCAACTGAAGTTAGCTCTAATGAAGTTACACCAGAAGAAATTAAATCTGAAGCGGTTCAATCAACAGAATTGGTTTCGCAAGAAGTCAAGTCTGCTGATGTAACAGTAGTTGGATTAGCAATGCCTTTGGTTGAAAAAACCAAAAACATGCTTCGCACTCTTCTACTATTGCTTATTCCTCTGATGATTCTAGTTCTTTTCTTCTGGCAACCTGTGCTTGATGCATCATTTGGTCGTGAAGTAATCGTCCGTTCCCAAGGTTATACCTTTGGATCAGATAGCTTAGTTCCGATCACTGAAGCAACAACCCCAAAAGGTGATTACACAATCACCGCACTTAAGCCAGACGGCAAAGGTGGGGAAATTACAGTACGAGTGGAAGACTCGTTTCTAGCAAGGACTTTTGTCCAGCGACAAGAAACATTCGGACAACTTAACTCTGTTGCATTTACTGCAAAAGAGAACAAGTGCCCAACTATGATTTTCAAGGTAAGTGGAGTTACTATTAAGGTTCCTTTCTTCAAGCGCTACCCTGTGCTTCAGAAAGTTTATCTTAACAAAGCTTGCAAACCTAGTTAATCGTAAACACCTCACTAAGTTATTAGTGAGGTGATTTTTATTTTTCTGATATTAAACGTTTAAACTGATCTTTACAATTAAATCAAAGCTCAATTATTGCTGGTTGATAAAATCTTCTAACTCTTCAATCGATATCTTAGTTTCACCTTGTTGGGTTCGGATACTGATTTGATTGGCTTCCATGTCTTTTGGACCAATTATAATTATCACTGGAATTTTGGCAAGCTCTGATTCTTTTATCTTTTTGTTTAGTGATTCTTGTCTAAAGTCCAATTCATACCTTAATTCGTTGTATTTTAAAGGTTTTGCAAGCACAATATCCTTTAATATACTCTCAACTTTTGTAGCATACTCTATTACAGCATCATTAATTGTTAAAACCTTAACCTGCACTGGGGCCAGCCAGAAAGGTAATCTTCCTTTTGAGTTCTCTAGAAGAATTGCAACAAACCTTTCATAAGAACCTAGTATAGCTCTATGGATCATCACAGGTGTTTCATTCTCTCCTTGAGAGTTAGTATATAATAGATCAAATCTCTTAGGAGTTGCAAAATCAAGTTGAACAGTTGAAAGCTGTCTCTCCTTACCTTGTAAGTCATAATACATAAAGTCGATTTTTGGACCATATAATGCAGCCTCACCTTCCATTATCTTAGCTTCAAGTCCCTGCTCTATTGCTATTTCTTTTAGCATTGCTTCTGCCTTATCCCAATCTTCTACAGTTCCTGTATAATTTTCAGGTTTAGAATAATCTCTTACAGATACTGATACCCATTGATTACCCCATAATCCCATTGAAGTATAAAATTCCTTTATAATTGCAAGTGTGTTTACTACTTCATCTTTGATTTGATCTACAGTACAGAATGTATGTCCATCATCAACAGTAAATCCTCTTGTTCTTGTCAATCCACCTATTGCTCCCGGCTTTTCATCTCTATATTGCATTGTAGATTCTACAAGTCTAATTGGTAAATCTCTATATGATCTAGGGCGCCCTGCAAATATTTGAGTGTGATGAGGACAGTTTACAGGTTTTAATACAAAGTCATTATCATAATGATCTTGAACTCTAAATAGTTCATTTGTAAACTTGGCAGCATGGCCTGACGTTTCGTATAACTTGATAGAAGCAATATGTGGAATGGATACTTCTTGAACTCCATTTTTCTTTGAAACCTGCATTAGAAGCTCTTTTAATTTATTTTTAATCATTGTTCCTTTACCTGTGTACAATGGCAAACCAGAACCAACAAGATCTGAAAAATAGAAAAGATCTAACTGTTGACCAAGTGTTCTATGGTCATATTTTTTAGCTTCTTCTCTAGCCATAATATATGTCATAAGATCTTCAGGAGTATTCATAACAAGAGCATATACTCTTTGCATAGATTCTCTACTCGCATCAGCCCTCCAATAGACAGATGACATTTTATCAATTTTAAAACCGATCTTACGAAGCTCTTTAATATCCCCTATATGAGGACCCTTACACAGATCTTCAAATATTGTTTCACCAGTTAAAGTATCAATAATTCTCCAAACGGTAACTCCATCAGAGTCCCCCAAATTTTCTTCTTCGCTTAAATTAGTTTTTGATTGAATGTCTCTTATTAACTCAACCTTTAATCCCTGCCCTCTTTTGAGAAATAAATTAGTCGCATCATCATAGCTTAGTGATTCTGACCTATACTCTAAAGGCTTTTGTAAAAATGATTTAACTTTTCTTTCAATGATCTCTAAGTCTTCAGGAATAAGCACTCTTGGAAGAATAAAATCATAAAAACATCCGTTTTCAATTACAGGTCCAACACCAAACATCGCTTCTGGAAATAAATCTTGTACAGCAGCAGCCATTAAATGTGCAAAAGAGTGTCTTGCAGTATCGAGTTGAATGTTAGTAGAATTAGCGTTTATTGACATATAAATAAGGATATAATGTTAAGAATATATAAATTTGTCAAAGATTAAACATAGTCTGTCATTTGATTGTTCTACCTTCATTGACAACTACAAGTGTAAATTCTAAATAGTTGATTAATTCAGTATTATTTGACAAATCTGTAATTTTGAGACAGTTTTTGGATATGTTTATCCATGCTTTTGTTGAAGGATTTAAGAATATCCTACAAGAAAAAAGAATTTCACTAACTGCAATAGTCATTTTATTTGTATCTATTATAAGTATCTGTACCATTGGTACAGTGTGGATTTTTTTATCTTACGGAATAAGAGTTCTTGATAAAGAAATCCAAATTGTAGCATTTATAGAAAAAAATGCAACTCAAGAACAAAAAAACCAACTCCTAGCTGATGTAAAAGCAATTGAAGGAGTAAAGTCTGTAGAATATGTAGATAATACAAAAGGCAAAGAGTCATTAATCTCAAAAAATACATATCTTGAAGCTTTTAAAGATAATATAGAAAAGACCAAACCAGATATTGCTAATTTTGACTATATAGTAGTTTATCCAGAAGATAGTGAAAAATATTCTGCAGTCTATAACGAAATCAACAAAGATTCATTTAAAGCAAACAGACTCTGGAAAGACATTCCCAATATGTTAGAGACAGTTAACGTTCTTAAAACAATATATAGATCGGTCCAAATCATAGGAGCAATACTAATTCTAGTCTTTGCAATTATATCTTATCTTGTTATGGCAAATATTTTTCAAATTATGATTTACCACCATAAAAACGAAATTGAAATACAAAGGCTCGTTGGTGCTACTAATAACTATATTCGCTCACCATTTTTGGCCCAAGGATTGATTTATTATTTGATATCTTCTGTTCTAGCACTATTATGTATAATTCCACTAATTAATTATCTTCTTCCGTTCTTAGAAGGGTTTTTAGGTACTATCCAAGTGCAAAACGAGCTTAAGACAGTTGTTTATGCAGGTTCTGTATGTATCACAGTTATTGGATTTTTAATTGGAATTCTGATAACATACTTTTCAATAGAGAGATATCTTAAAAAATAGTATATATGAACCAATTTAAAAACAAACTACCAAAACAAGTTCTAGTAATATTAATAGCTTTAGGCTTTCTCGCCTTTAGCTACTTTATTAATTTAGGAGAGCAAGAACCGTTAGATGTACCTGATCAAACATCTAGTTTGGAAGCTTCTAATTTTGTAAGCCAGAGCAACAATACAATATCAGAATATGCACTTAAACATATTTTTGAAGGTAATATTAATAGAAGAGGAGAAGCTACAGGATTTCATCACAAAGCCTCTGCTCCAGATAATAACACAGGGATATTAAGAATTATAAAGGAGCCTAATTCATGTGGTGTTTATACAGCTCAGGTTAAGATTCAAGGCAAGACCAAGAGGGCGTACTCTTCTATGTTTCCTGATAATTTGAATAAATCAGAAATTACAAGTATACTTATCTCATCATACAAAAAAGGGAAAGCTGCCAATCCATCCAAACAAATATTTACTGTACAAACTGATCGCTGTTTCAAAATGACAATTATAGAAAACAATGGTAAATTAGCTACCGCTTACCCGCTTTATTAAGAAAAAATTAAAAAAAATAAATACTATGTTAATCGACATGCAAGGAATACACGACTTCCTAGTTTACCTAACCAGATTAGCCGAATTCAAATCCAAGGAAAACTATATTCCTTATCTGACTTTTTATAAAATAAAATATGACAAATCAATTCAAAACTCTCTTGTTACATATTTTAAAGAGAATCTAGAATCTGAATTAACAGAGGTTACATTCAAACAAATAACAACTGAATTAATGAGCTATGTTAACTATTTATCTGAACCAAAGGTTGTTATAGGAGAATACTCAGGATCAGATGTATTAGCTTCAATCAAAGAAGAGTTTAATGAATACTCTACCGGATTGTCAGAATTAGAATGGAAAGAAATACAGTCAGATTTTATGATAAGTTTTTCTGTAAGTGGTAAAGTTTATGTAGCACAATTAGATGAAGACTTGTTAATTTTTGATTTTGGATTTAGTGATTAAATTAATCGAAAGAGTTAATTCATAAAATAATAACCGCTTAGGTTATTTTTATTTCATTTTTTTTATACTAGATATCCTCCTACTTCTTGATCTCTTAGGACCTGTCCATCTACTACTGTTAATACTCTTTTTTTAATTTTATCCACCACCTCTTGGTCGTGAGTTGCTAGAACTACTGTTGTTCCTGCTTTATTGATCTCAAGTAATAATGAAATTATTTCATAGGTATTTATTCTATCCAAGTTGCCAGTAGGCTCGTCTGCTACAATTATAAGCGGATCGTGTACTAATGCTCTTGCAATTGCTACTCTTTGAAGCTCTCCTCCTGATAATTCTTTAGGAAATCTTATTGATTTGTCTCCTAATCCTACTCTGTTAAGAGCGGCGTCTACTCTTTCTTTAACTAGTTTTTTATTGGTTTCTCCGCTTGCTTTGAGAGCAAAACTAACATTATCGAACACAGTTCTATTAAATAGCAGTTTGTAATCTTGGAATATCGTTCCTATTCTTCTTCTGTAGTGTGGTATAATCTTGGGTTTTAGCAGATCTACTCTTACATCGTTGACCCATACTTCACCAGCTTCAGGTTGTAACTCTCCAGTGATTAATTTGAGAAATGTTGACTTGCCTGCTCCGCTTTGACCGATAACAGATACAAATTCTCCATCTTTTATCTCCAAGTTTAAATTCTTGATAGCGTCAAAATCTTCACTATAGGATTTGCTAACATTAACAAATTTTATCATATCATATTAATTTTACTTATCTGTAATTTGTTGTCAAAAATGTTTTTCTTCTGCATTCTTACTATATATGAAAAATCTTTTAAACTGGATTAAGCAAATGTTAAACCTCGGGGTAAAAACTTCAATCGTTACCTCAACAGTATTGTTTACTATTTTATTTTTTGTTGTTTTAACTTCGATCTTATTCGGTATAATCGGATTATTAATGGGTTCTCCAAGTAAAGATGTAACTATTGAAGATATTAAATTAAAATTTGAAAGTGGAAATTCCAAAACCAACAAAGTTGTAGTAATGAAGCTAAACGGTACAGTTGTTGATCCTTATCAAGAAAGCCCGATATCATTTTTTTCGGGTCCTATCATAAATGGATATAAGGTAAAAAAAAATATTTTAACATTAGCTGATAAAGGAAATACAAAAGCTCTATTACTTGATCTAAACACTTACGGAGGTTCGCCAGATAGTGCAAGGCTTATAAACGAAGGCATAGAATATTACAAATCAAAAACCAAAAATCCAGTTATTGTTTACATTGATTCTGCAGCAACATCAGCTGGGGCAATGTTATCAAGCAATGCTACTAAGATCTATGCCAATCCATCAGCTCTTGTAGCAAACGTTGGTGTTGCAGGTGGTATAGTATTTAATTACAAAAACCCAACCGGCCTCAAAACCGCTAATGAAGGTGTGGACACAAAGGACGGAATCGAAGCAAGACAGCTATACGCTGGTAAATACAAGAGACAAGCCACTCCTTTCCAAGCAACTCAAGAGGAAATTGATAGTGTTTCTTTGGGACAAAATCTAATCAATCAGGTATATAATGATTTTGTTAGCCAAATGGTAAAAGATAGAGGTATTGATGAAAATATTTTAAGAAATGAAGTTGGAGCAAAAGCATTACTAGCAAAAGATGCAATTAAATACAAGTTTGTAGATGAACTATTTACAAGAGAGCAAGCATTAACCAAGTCAATAGAAGTAGCAGGTGTTCAATCTGATTATGGTATATACAGTTTAGAAGAAAATTTAACTGGTCTTGAAGCATTAATTAAAATGTCTCCAATAAGTATCCAACCTCAATTAAAATTAAATTTTTGCGATTCACCTGCTCCTATTTCCCACTTAGAAACTAAAGATCAACTTTGCAAATAATATGGACTCTATTGAATTAGTTGGATTTCCAATTAGAGTAAGTAATAGTACAGTATTTAAACACTGCTTTATCACCTTTGCAACACCGATAGGAATTGTTGATGTTAAGATCAATTGCATACTTGAAAACTACAAATACGCAAAATACATTGATTTTTGTAATCTGTGCCAGTTTTACCTTGTTAAGACTAGAGAGAATTGGATTCTCAAAGACTTTATACGTGCTGAAAAAATTTTTGAACCCTCCCATTACCCACAGTTTGAACAATTAGCTGATATAATCAGATTAATGCAGAAAAACTTCAAAAAAACAGATGAGAATTTTCTACCCCTTATCAATAAAATAAGCCAAGACTTCCACCAGAACCGCCCCAATTCACACTATCAAAAACTAATTGAAGACTTCGTTTAAACTAATCAATAATACCATGAATCATATAATTAAATACAAAAACCATTTAATCGTTTTATTTTTACTGATAATTGCAAGACTACCATCATTTTTTGAGAGGTGGTGGTATGGAGATGAGAATATTTACCTTGCAATTGCACAAGCACTCTCAAATGGCGATAAACTCTATGTAGATATTTGGGATAACAAACCTCCTTTATTATATTTTATATATTATGTGATATACAATATATTTAATACCAATATTATTGGCTATAAGCTATTTAACTTAATTCTGACATTTCTGTTTATCATTTTGATTGTCGAGGTAGGTAAGCAATTATTTAATGTAAAAAATACTAATTTATTATGGATTATAGCAACTCTAGTTGGGATTTTTGGCTATGAGATGTCTATTCTTAATGCTGAAAATGTTTACGTACCATTAATACTACTCGGATTATTAACATTTTCTAAATTTATACATTCTGATTCAAAGTTGTATTTGTTAGGTTCTGCTTTCTTTTTCTCTTTAGCTGGGCTTTGCAAACTTCCAGCATTATTTGAAGTACTGGCTTTATCAACAGTTCTGATAATATTATATTATTCAAAACTTAATATTAATAAAATATTAAACTTCATATTTATACTCATCGCACCATATTTAACAGTAATTCTATATTACCTAAGTATTGGTAAGTTAGAAGTTTTTTATCAATCAATTCTCGGATTTTCATCAGATTACCTTGCCAAGGTATATCCTATTGTGATTGGAATTCCCTTAATATTTACTGATAATCTTAAATGGAGATTTCTATTATTATTTATCTTCTTAATATTACTTGCAATCTCATATTACAAATCCCATGTAGATAAGATTACTACAATACTACTTGCCTGGTTTAGTATTAGTTTATTTTCCTCATTTATAAGCGATAGAAACTACCCTCATTATTTAATTCAACTATATCAATCGTTGATTATAGGAATTGTTTTAATTGTGCAGACATTTAAGAATAAGAATTTCTATCAAATATTTATAACCGCTTTCATTACTCTAACGATGCTTAATTCTGTGATTCAGAATTTTACTTCTATGCAACAATTATCATATTACAATATGAATAGTTATTTTAACTTTATGAAGTTAGCTACTAACAATATAACCCTAGATCAATTCCAAGAATCAGCAGATCAATCAGGATATCAAGCAGAAAAAGAATTACTACCAATAATCAATCAAAACACCAAACCTAATGACTACATCTACCTCTTCACTAACAACCCAGAGATTTACCCCCTATCCAAAAGAAAACCAGCTCTAAAATACACAGCAATCTACCAACTACCAACAATTGATAATTCAACATTAGAAACATTAAACAAATCTAGTTTATTAATCTTTCAAAAATCCGAAAAAATAGATAAATATACAGAATTACTAAAAAACTATTCCAATATAATTAACACCAAAAATTATATTATATTCAAAAGAAATAAAAAAATTCTTTGATAGTATTGTCAAAACAGAACAATAAAGCTACAATGCAGATTGTCATATATCAGATACAAGACCTTAGATGTTTAACACGCTTGCTATTTTAGACAACGTTAGCAATACTGAAGGAGTAACTTACCAAGTTTTCCTAACGGTAATTGGTGTTATGTTGACAGTATTTGTTACAACCACGGGGATTCTTATGACAATCATCAATACTCGTGCAATTCGAATGGAAGACAAGATGGACAAACTTATTGAGTTAATGGGCGGTCAAACGCTTGTTAACCAAGAGTTTAAATTTAATTTCAAAGCAATCTTTCAAAAGTTGAGAATTCCCCCTTTATTAGATTCTGAAACATCTGAAAACAAAAAAGAAGATTAATCTTTTTGTCACTCTAATAAGTGACATTATTTTTTTATTTCACTATTTCTTCAAAAAATACTACTATATTGTTTTTCTTCTCCCAACAACCATTAAATTTTGTTTCAAGGAATAAAAAAAATTCTACCTCTCAACCCACACACGCATGTTTGTAAAATTTAGTTTTTTTAAATCTTCTTTGTCGATGAGAAAACAAGTTGTGGTAAAGTCATTTGTTTCATTGATAAATGGCTCATGGATTTTACAAAATCTTAGTAAGCAATAGTTATCATCTCTCATATCTTCGTTTCCACTCCAATACATATTGGGTATTCCTCCTATATAAGAATATTCTGGAACATCATAAGAGAATTCAGTATGATTTATTTCAATTTCAGCAAAATTTATTTTGGTACTTTTGGTTCTTGCTTCTGTATCAAAAGTTTCAAAATTCTTAAATTTAAACTGAATACCGCATTCTAACGAAATCATTCCGTTAAAATGCATTTCATAGTCATCATTTTTAAAAAAACTCACATATTCTAATTTGCATTTCTCAAAGTCTTTGATATAATTATATTCTGGCTTTATGTATTTTATACAGCTCACCTTTCGCAACCAACTTTACAACAAACCAAAACCTCCCAATAATAGTTCATGATTTTGGATAAACCAACTTTAGATCTCTACTCTGATTACCT
>JAYUKV010000151.1:0-1948 GCA_043764135.1 bacterium
AACTAAATGTTATTCAAAATCAAAAGAGATGCTAGAAGCATCTCTGAATCTTGTTATTAACAAGTTTAACATTATCTATTCAAGTTAAGCAATGCCACAATTACATGAGTAATCACACCAACAGACTTATAAATCATTTTTAACCTCAATGTTTGCAATTGTATGATTGATTAACCTTAATTGATAATTAAGGATTAACTATTTACACTTTTGTTAAAATTATTTAGTTATGTCAAATACATTGTAACGTTACAGTCGATAAATCCATTACAAAAAATGATTAACAGTGTTAAAAAAAAATAAACTCTAGTAGAGTTTATTTTAAAGTTTTTTACATTTTGATGTTGGTTAATATTTCGTAAGGGATTGTACCTGCTCTATCGGCTAAGTGATCAGCGTTGATTTCATTGTCTAACAAGCTTACTATATCACCAGATTTGATTTTTGTGTCTGTAATATCGACTGCAAGCATATTCATTCTAACCCTGCCTACAGTTCTGTATTTATTGCTTTTTATAACAACTTCACTTACATTACTCAAGGTTCTTGGATAACCTTCAAAATAGCCAATAGGCACTATACCAATTGTCATATCAAACGGACAAGTAAATGTTGAACCATATCCAATTTTATCACCTTTTAAGAGCTTCTTAATTGAAATAATCTCTGATTTCCATGACATTACAGGTTTGAGTACTAGATCAGGGTAAAGAGTTTTGAGCGACTGATCAGGAAAATATCCATAAGCAGCAAGTCCAATTCTTGCAATATTTAGAACTTTGTACTCTTTAAAATCAATTTCATTACGAATAAAACTTGCAGAATTATGGCAAGAAATTGCTTTAAATTCTATTGAAGCTTTTTCAATCTTGTTTAACATTTTCTTAAAACTGATAACCTGTTCTAAGTAATAGTTATCTTCGAGATTATCAGCAGTTGCAAAATGTGTATTTACTGCGTAAACCCCAATAAGATTTTGATATTCAACCAAAAGATCAATTGCTTCATCCAGCACTCTATCATCAATTCCTAGAAAACGCATTCCACTATCAAGGTTAAGATTGAAATAAAATTTTTTGGGTGTAAATTCCATTTGGACTTTACGATTTTGGATTGAAACTTGAAGTTTTTCATTGAACTGTTTTACATATTCAATTACCATCCTTAGTGCTTCCATATCAAAGATGTTAAATACAAGATTGTGGTAAACATCTAAATACTGTAAATCGCCTTGAGTAAAAGTATATAATGGAAAAACCATTTTGTTCTGCTCTTGCAAACTAAAATCATATACAAGACTCAGAGCTTCTCCAACTGAACCAACAAAAAAATAATCTGATAGAGGTTTTAAAGCTCCTATTAAATTGGTTAAGTCATGTGAATATGCATCAGACTTAACAACCACTCCGATTTTGGATGAAGGGTTGTGAAGTTGAAGAGCAGCGATATTGCTTTTCAAAGCCTCGTAATCGATATGTACGTTGTTCATTGCTGGTAAATTATTCATTAAAAAAATCCCCCTAGAGGTTTCATTCTGGTGCAATCGGCAGGGATCGAACCTGCGACCCTCAGTACCGCAAACTGATGCTCTAATCCACTGAGCTACGACTGCATTCTTGTATTACTCTAATCTATTTTCAATTTTTTTGTCAAACGATTAATTTTAAGACCTTGATTCTAAGCCTGAATATTACAGAACTATAAAATACCACCTGTAATCAGGTGGTGGTTTTGGTTATCGCATCATATTTAATTTTTTCCCTGCAATATCATAGTACTTATAATACTTATCGATTTGCGAAGGGTATTTATCTGACAATGAATCGATTTTGAGATTTACTTGGTCAATATCCACATTCTCATCTTGAAGTGAATCTAGCAAAGCATCATATTGCTTCTTGTACTGAGTGAAAATAACAAAATCGTCTGGTTCATTTTCCTCATATAA
>JAYUKV010000152.1:0-24021 GCA_043764135.1 bacterium
TCATGAAGCTAGTATTAGAATATTCATCCACGATTACAACAAAAAAATAGCACTAAAACTTAATTATAAGTTTTAGGTGCTATTTGAGGAACGACCCAATTTTGAAGAAAATATAATTTTTAAAAACAGATTCAAATTCGCAAATGATGCAAAAACATTAATAGATATAGTGTTGGATCATGAATTTATAACCAGTATTAGTAAGATTTATATTACATATTCTTTGGAATCATTGAGTGCAGAAGCCAGCAATATAAAAAAATATTTGGAATTTAAACTTAGATATTTTAATCAAGTAGAATTAGTTTTGGATTCAAAAAATCTTATTGGAATCAGCAATCTTAATGGAATTGGATTGTATATTGGATAAAAAAATAACTAACAATAAGGACTATTAGTTATTCGAATTTTTTAGGGTGTATAGTGCGTTTTGAGTAATCGGTCCAAAGTATCCCGTTGTATAATTAATTGGGAATACTTTGAACGAAATTAAACAATTTTGTAAATCTCTAATTTCTTGACTCGCTTGTCCTTGGCGAAAATCCTTGTAATAAAATCTTTCGCATCTTTTCTCTTGTTCTAATAGTTTTGTTAGACCTGATTTGGTGATTAGTCCAAAATAGCCTGTAATAGTCGGATAATTAAATAAACCTCTATCTTTAAGACATTGCTGCAGTTTAGAGACAGCTAATGTTTTCTGGCCCAAGAAGTACTTACTATAATATACTGATTGGCATAAATCATTATTTAAAATTGATTTATTGGCATTTTCAAATTCTTGAGTAGATGAATTTTGTTTTAAAATAGTCCAATCATTTGTCACCATAATCTTAAATACATTGTAATTTCCCCAATATACATGTGGTGTATATCTGTATAATGCTGAAGTTGCTTCATTTTCAACTGTAACATTAATATTATCAAGTGTAGTAAAAGTAGTACCTACAGAATATTGATTAAAAGCTGGATTACGCGCGTTATTAAAGTTATACTGTAATTGAAAAGCTCCCCATTTTACTTGTCGATAAAATCCTTCATATTCAGGGTCGCAAGATTGATTGTCAGGGCAGGCATAGCCCATTGCTGATCTAAGTTTTCTTTGAGGATCGTTTATGACATCGTAGCTAAGTGTTGATAATAGTGATTGTTCTTTATCTAGCATTGTTAGCAAAAGAGCAGGTGAAATTTTTACTTTTACACCAGCATGCGATGATATTTCACCATTTGCTGCTTTAAAAATAATATCCGAAGCTCTAAGACCGTTAGTAGAATAATTTTTTAAAAAAGAGTTTTTCTTTTCTAATAATAATTGAACAGCAGAAGCGTTGGGAAAATCACGATAAGACAAAAAACTAGAATTGGAGATTATGTAGTTTTTATCAAATATTAAATAGTTATTGCTTGCCAATACAGGGACCGATGTTAAGCCAAAACACGCCAAAACCAAAACCGCTACTGTCAATCTAAGGAATTTAAGAGTTTTGTTTTTGTTCATATTTTAGACTAGTATAATCTACTTTATCATTATTGACAACAGATATTTATTATTAAATTAATAACATATGTTAATAGAAACAGAGAGCTATGAGTGTTTACTTGAATATTTATACCCTAAGTATCTCAATACAAATAATTTCAGAGACTTTCTTGAGGGTAAAATCGGAATAAAGTTTACTGAATCTTTTGAAAGTATAGATCTTTTTGATGATGAATTTAAGATTTGTAAGATAGATGATATAAAATTAATAAAAACTGATGGTGTTTATTGGATAGAAAAACTAACAGCAGAGGACAAAAAATTCCTTAAAAAGCAATCAATAGAAGTAATCACTATCAAGAAAATTGATAAATCATTATTTCCATTATTGGAAAAAGAACTTAAATTTAAATCCCAACTTCAAGAGTGGTCCTCATATCAAGAGGTTATAGAAGAAGAGTATTTATATACATTAGGAGGTTTCCGCAAAACACAGACCTTCAAACCACTTCCATTCATGTTTTCAATCAATGATATGTCAAAATTTTACAAAACAATAACAGATGATGAAATGCAGCTAATACTTTCGCTTATATTTTCAAAGGCATTAAAAGTAAAAAACGAAAAACTAGCCAAAACAGTTCTAGATATAGATAAAACAATCAAAAACTCTAATGGAAGAATCAACCAAAAAAATATTTGGGGTGTAAAAATTGTTAATGCAACAAGATAGATTCTTATTGGATAAACTTGAGTTTCAAGAATTTCAAATCTCTTCTCTAAACTATAAATTATAAAAAATAATTAATTTATAAAGTTTTTTACAAATTGACCAAAATTCAATAATCAAACATAATTTTTATATGACAACCCAATCTAATGATGTACTAATTGAACAAATTAACAGTTCAAGTATATTACAAGATTCAGAAAAAGATTTTATTATCACTAGATTAAATAAGTTTGATCATCTCGATAAATTCAAGCTTAAAAGATATATAGCCATTAATGATGAAAAAAATATAAAGGAGACCTACAGAATTATCAGAGATAAGCTAATTAGAGAAGAAAAAGAGAAAGAATACTTATCTCAAACGTCATCAGGTAAAAAAGGCGCAGCATCCCAAGTTATTGATAAGTTGTCTTCTAGACAAGAGAGTAGTGAGCCAATCTCTATTTCATTGCTTTCTAATCAACATTTTCTAGGTCATGATATTCCAAAACCTCCAGAAGTAAGAGGGCAACCATTTAAAATCCTCCGTGATTTCTCTAATCTAGATCAACTTTCCTTACTTGAACCATCACATGTAACATTTTCACTAGATGATAATGTTGGACTTCTCATCAAAGAATTTCATGACATTATTATTGACTTAATGGAAGATATTCCTACTATAGAAGAGAGAAGGGGTTATTTTAGACTTTTTATGCGTTCTTCATTGTTTAATTCATATCTAAATACAGGAATAACAGCTCTAAGACATGTTGAGATTCAACCACGCAAGATTGCCCTAAATCTAATTTATCAAACAGATCCGATTTATCTAAATTCAAATCAGTTTGAACATGTCTCCAAACTCTCTAAGCTACTAAAGCAACTTGTAGAGATATAGAATATACTTTTATTAATTAAAAGTATAATTTTATTTTTTACACCAACCTAAACTGTAATTTATATTCAAGTATCTTGTTTTAATCTTCAAAGTTTGAAACTTATCCAACTAAAACCAAAAAAAATAGTACGTTAATCTTTAACAAATCAAATATATGTTTAATAAACACCTAAATAACTACAAAACTTTTTTTATAATTCTTCCAGTTATTGTTATTATAAGAATTTTTTCTGGAATTTCTTCTGATGTTGATTTGTATAGCAAAATATCTAGTAAACTATTATCTGGTCAGACACCTTTTTTAAATAATTTCTATTTTGAATATCCTCCAATAACAGCTTATTTATTCGGTATTGTAGGATCTGTTATGAAAGTGTTTAATTTAAAATCTTTATTTAGTTATAATCTGATATTTATTTTAATGAGTGCTTTTTTTATAGTTCTAAGTTATTTATTAACTATTAAAATGGCTAGTAAGTTACAGCTTAATCTTTTGCCTATTCATGTTTCATTTTGCCTGTTTATTGTGGAGTATAGGATTATTGGATTTGAAAGGTATGATATTTTTCCTGCTTTCTTAGTTTTACTAAGCTTATATATTGTGCAATTTTTGAATTATAGAAATGTGTTTTTATCAGGGTTGTTTTTGGGTTTGGCAATATGTCTTAAACTTTATCCTGTAATTCTTTTACCACTCTACATCATATATATTCTAAGAGAATCTGTAATTCAAAAAATGAATAATATTCTTAGAACAATCACTGCTTTTGGTTTGGGCTTGTTTGTTGCGATTTTACCTACAGCAGTATTAATTTATAAAGGCTTTGAAGGGATTGTTAAATTCTATCAGTATCATTCCAATCGAGGTTTTGAAGTTACTTCTATTGGAACCACTTTGGCTTTGGGGGGGTCCTTTTTTGGGGTTGGAAAAGTTGATCCATTTGCCTATTGTTGTGAATATGGATCGTATGATATTGTGTATACATATACATCTCAATTGAAATCATTACTGAATATTGGTTTAGCGTTACTTTTGGGGCTTGTGCTTGTAATGTATTACAAAAGACTATCTAATTTGAACCTAAATAATTATAAGAATTTAATTCAATCATCATATATATTTGTGTTACTGTTTGTGATTACTAATAAAGTATTTTCAACTCAATATTTTATTTGGTTGTTGAGTTTGGGACTTCTTACAATAGGATTTATAACAAACATTAGAACTAGAAAAATTGCTTACTTTTTATTCTTTTCATCTATGATTCTGAATTCAATAATTCTAAATTATTTTTGGAGATTTGAAACAGAAATTTCTATATTGCAAATAATGCTAATTAATTTGAAAAATATTCTTTTTTGGTTATTGTTTATGGTTGTTTTTGCTGATTTTGTTATTAAAAAACCTATTGATAAAATGGTTTAATGTAAAATTAATTTCCTAAGCTATGTTAAACATCTTTAACCCAATTACCATCTTGATCTAATTCAAAATCCATTTGAATAGCTGGTTTGTCATATAGTTTAGATAGATTGTCTTCTTTTGCATGTTCTTTCCCCCTGAAATCGGGTTTTATCCATGGATTATTCTTAGCTGATTGTATAATTACTTTTGAGTAATTAGCCTCTTGGGCTATCTTGATCACAAGATTTGTGAAATACTGACTCATTTGAAGAATTGTTCCTAATTGAGATTTTTTGAAGCCTTGGATTTGTTTGATTATTAATGATTTATTATCTCCGCTTGGTTGAAAGCTTACAACACCGCTTGGCTTACCATTGATCATTAATGCTAGAACTATAGGAGAATCAGTTACATAATAATCATTGAACTCCCCTGTATGACCAAATGCTTCTATATTATCAGGTGTGTTATAGAATGCAAGGCTTGAAACAGAGGTATCAAAAGAAAAAGATGTGAACATTGATTGAAGTTCTACTTCCATTTCTTTAGTTGATATTGACTTATCTCCTATTCTCTGGAAATTAGGGAAAATTTGAAGTTG
Source organism: bacterium (assembly GCA_043764135.1). Classification (GTDB taxonomy): domain Bacteria; phylum Patescibacteriota; class JACMRA01; order JACMRA01; family JACMRA01; genus JAYUKV01. The sequence continues at coordinate 5,097 of JAYUKV010000152.1, forward strand.
AGGATCTGTAGCTCTTGTTATCTTTAACAAGTTATAGACCTTAATAATATCTTGTGGATTGTTATTGGAATTTAATATTTTAGAACAAATCTTGATTGCTTTGTGTAAAAGGAGGATGTCAAAGTTTTCTGAGAATCATATCCACTCCTTGTTGGTTATTGAATTACCTAAGACGAATAATAGAAAAGAGAAACTTGGATTCTCGATTTTTAGTATGTGCTCTCTGTTAACTTCCATGAAATATATCAACATATGTTTCTTTTGGGTTGAGAAGAATTTGTCAATTTGAGAAGTTGTCATTTTGCTTATTTGTACGACCAATTCTGGGTTCTCTTTGGTACGCCATTCTGGGTCAGTGAATAGAGTCTCTGCTTGGATTGAACTGAATGATTCAGCTGATTTTTTGCTTGGCATGAGAATTTTTGTTTTTGTTTATTTATAATATTATTATAACTATTTTAATAAGTATAATCAACAATTATCAAAAATTAGTAAATATATTTATTTGTATCTTGACTTACTTGTATAATTTTACTAAACATTAAAGGACTGATAAATCAAATTATTAAATAATCTAAATAGAAATATAATCTAAAAAATATAACGTATGTCAAAAAAAATACAGTCTATATTATCTCTTATTGAGATAGCAGAAAACAACCTTAACAATGCTAGAAACTTATTAGTACAATTAGTAGAAGAAAAAGGTTTGAACACAAACACAGATGGTGTATACAAAAATGTAAGTGCAGACGAATCACAAGCAATGGAAGTTATCGAAGGTTTCTTCGATGGTGAAAATATGATTGGGGATAATGGGCAAATCTATACCGTACCTCAGAACTACGCATCTAAAACTCAATTGGTTATAGGTGATAGAATGAAATGGATGCTAACTCCTGATAGAGAAGTATTCAAGTTAATCGGTCAAGCAGCTAGAGAAAGAATCATAGGACAATTCTCAATGGAAAATGACAACTATGTTGTAATTGCAGAAAAATTCAAGAACCCAATTAAAATCCTAAAGGCATCTGCAACTTTTGCAATGAAGAATTTAGGCTTAAACTTTGGCGATGAAGTAGTAGTTATAGTTCCAAGAGGTGTAACTCCAACTTGGGGAGCATTCTCATCAGTTGTTAAGACATTATCTGAAACAGAAAAGAGCATGATTCTAAATGCGGAAAAACCAGAACAAACTAGCGACGATAACGATGGTTATTTTGACCTAAGTTCGAAGATTAATAATTCAGATTACTTATAATCATAAGACTATGAAAGAAGTATTAAAATCACTACTAGAACCAGAATTATTAAAATCAGTCAGACCTTTTGGACATGGATTAAAGGGGTATTTGGCTTCTGCATTTTATGGTTTTCCAGCAACCAAGCTCAAGATAATAGCTATCACAGGAACAAAAGGTAAAACTTCAACAACTATCCTTACAGGAAGACTTCTAAACAGCTTAGGTTTAAAAGCAGGGTATATTTCAACAGCTATAACTAGTACTGGTGACGAAGAAATTATCAATAGTTCCAAAATGAGTTCTGTAGATGGAATTTTACAACAAAAACTATTATCTCAAATGGTAAAGAATAAGTGCGAGTATGCAATTATTGAAATGTCATCCCAAGGCTTAGAGCAAAACAGGGATAAAGGATTATTTGGTTTTGATCTGGCAATGTTTCTTAATATCTATCCAGAGCATATAGAAGCTCATGGTAGCTTTGAAAAATATCTTGACGCTAAAGGAAGTATATTTAATAAAGTAAAAAATAATGGAATTGCAGTATTAACTTCACAACCACAATTTGCAGAATCTATTTCAAAAGTCAAACAAAAATTTATCAAACCAACCTACAAGTTAATTGAAATCGATAATTCTGTTTTTCAAGTAGGATCAAATCGTGATTCACAATTTAAATCACTTGTACTTAATGGAGAAGCTTATTCAACTAACTTTATGACTGATTTTGAGATTGAGAATCTAGCTTTTGCTATTAAATCAATTCAAGCACTATCATCAAGCAAAACAATAACTCAAAAACTACCTAAAGCTTTAGAAGAAATCCAAGGAATTCCTGGAAGACTAGAATATGTTGTAAAAAATAATAATCTTTTATCTTCTAATGTTCATAAAGATTTAAATGCAAGAGTAGATATAATGGTAGATTATGCACATGAAACAGGTTCTATGGAGTTGTTACTTAAGAATATGGCTGAGTGGAAAAGGGAGGGTTTTTATGATAGAATTATTCATATTGTAAGTTGTGATGGAGTTGGAAGAGACGATTGGAAAAAGCCAATACTAGGTGATATCTCTCAGAAATATGCAGATTATACAGTTGTAACTACTGATAATTATGATAAAAACGACAATCCACAATCAATACTTGAATTGATAACCAAAAACTACAATCACGATAACCTCAACCAAACATTTACTACGATAGTAAACCGTAAAGATGCCATGATACATGCACTACGCAAAGCTTCAAATTACAAGGATGAAAAAGTTATTATTGTATCTACAGGGGTAGGTACAGAACAAGCCTTAACTCAACCTGAAGGTATGATGAGATGGGATGAAAGATTGGTTTGGGAAATGATATTTAACAATTTTGTATAATATGAATACACATATACCAGTATTATTAGACCCTATAATAGGGTTCTATAAATTATATAATGTAGGGTCTACAGTCTTTGACGGGACCTTTGGCGGAGGTGGTTATTCGGATGCTTTTATAAATCTTGGATCTAATGTTCATGCTTCGGATCTTGATGAAAATGCTATTAATCGAGCCTTTAAGCATGATAAATTAAGTCTTAAACAAGGTAATTTTGCAGATATTATAGCAGAATATGAGGATAAGTATTTTGATCTAATTGTAGTTGATTTGGGTTTTAGTAATAATCAATTATTAATAGATGACAAAGGATTTAGTTATCAAAAGAAGGATCAAATACTTGATTTGAGATATGATGCAAGTAGCGGTAAGTCAGCTTCTGAATTCTTGCTTGCTAATAACTATGATACGATAAGAAGAGTCTTGTTTGATAATTCAGGTGAGCAATTTAGCAATAAAATAGCAACCAAAATTGTAGAAAAAAGAGAAGGTTACAAAATAATCAAAGTTTCTGATTTAGAAGCTTGGGTTGTAGAAGCTATTCCTATGAAATTCTATAACAAGCGTAACCAAGTCTTATCTAGAGTTTGGCAGGCTTTAAGAATACATATTAATTCAGAGTTCGAATCTTTAAGAAATTTTTTGGATATCGCACCTTCTAAACTTAGAATTGGTGGAATATTATGTGTAGTTAACTTTCATTCCTTGGAAGATAAAATAACAACTAAGAAGTTTCGAGATTTATCAAAAACTTTTGACCTAGATAATTACGGCAATAAATCACAAGACTATGAACTTCTTACCAAAAGACCAATCGTACCCGACCAACAAGAGCTAGATTCTAACACACAATCTAGATCAGCAACACTAAGAGTAATTAGAAGATGTCCAGAACTAAACAAATAAAATACGATGCATTCAAATCAGACCCCAAATGTTTTTCTTACTATTGGGGTGAAGACAAAACTGATCTTATCAACACTATCAATTCATTAGCTGAAGGTAGAAAGATTTTTGTTGAATTATGTGCAGGTTATTGTGATTATTCACTAGAGTTTGCACGTAATCATAAAGATTACTTATGTATTGCTGTCGATATTAAAGAGGATAGATTATATAGCGGCTTAAGAGTTGCAAAAGAAGAAGAGCTAGATAATTTTATTTGTTTAAGATTAAACATTAGTCATTTATCAGAAGTATTTGAGAATTATATTGACCTGATTTATCTGGTCCACCCAGATCCTCAAGTAAATAATAAACGCAAAAGATTAAACCAACCCAAATACATTAAGTCATATGAATCGGCGCTCAAGCAATCTGGACAAATTGTGTTAATTACAGATAACAATGACTTCTATAATGAATACCTTGAAAATAATCATTTAGGTATCATTAATTCAACATTCAATGCAGAGCTTGAATTAAGCGAGATTAAGATTCTACCAACAAGGTATAATCAAAAATTTATTAACTTAGATAACAACACCAAGGTAGGATTGTTTATTAAATCAGTATAAAATCAAATCCTTGGTGAGGTTATACTAATAACGTTGCTTGGCGAAGTGTGAATGGTTCTAATGCAACAAATCCAAACGGTGAGGGTGAGTTTACCACTAACCAAGATTACCCGCTTACCTGGTTTAACAAAGATAAAGATGTAATGGTCTCTCAACACGTTTATCGAACTGTTGGTGGTATTACTTCTAATGTCATTGATCCAGGTGGTATTATCAATCTTGGTAAAATCGAACCTAACTCTTGTAGAGAATTCAACAGAGGCCAATATTCTGGTTGGTAATAAGATAATAGACTTGTCATCATTTTAAAACTAACAGTTTTATTATTCATTTTAATATAAATGATTATTTTAGCTATACAATTCTTAATTTTGAGCAAGCCTAGCCCATTCCTCGGGTAATAAATACCCGAGGATTTATCAGATTTAATTTAATATGAAATACTTAAAACAATTTGCAATCGACATTATGTGGTTGATGCTACCTTTTTTCTCTTTTTACACCTTACTTATACAAATAATTTTCAAGCCAATGAGTTATACAAAATTCTTTTTTATAAATGCAATAATTTTAACAATTATAATTCCACTTGGTTATATAACAAGATTATATTTTGTACCTCAAGTGATTTTGCTAAACCTTTCTAATAAATTAGGGGTAGATGTTATATATGTATTTTCAACATTTTTTATCTGTTCGTTAATCACTACAATATTACTTTATAAATTCTTTGTTTCCAAAGAGTCAGAAGTTATATAAAATATAAACTTATTCAAAAATCAATTTATTTAAAACTTTAGAAAAAAAATTTCTATTTAATACCTGTTCCTAATATTCTGGATTAGGTCTTTTTTTTATCTAAATCTCTATTTATTGAATACTTGCATTGTAACCAATGGCTCAGTATATTAACTTTATACTCTATATTTATTGACTAAATCAACAAAAACTGTTATTGTTAAATTATGTCTTCGTACACACAACTATTAAATTCATATCAAATTATGGCTTCAAATAAGATTACCCCGTTCCACGGCTCGGTGTATATGTGTGTATCTAATGTCACATTAAATGTTATCAAAATGATTAATTTTAATGTGTCACAACTTAAGAGTATAAGTTTTTATCGAACCTCAAGAATATAATTTAATTATTCTTGAATGGTTTATTCCTAAATATCCTATAACTTTAAGCTGTGACATATTGTCACAGTTTATTGTTTATTGAGGTTTTTCGGATGATACAATTGAAATTGTATTCAATTTATTGGATGCTCTATAAGTTTGGGTTTACCTGTACGAGCTTTGTATATACTGCTAGATTGGTTGAGAAGTTTGGGTTTACTAACCAACAGGTTATGAGTCTTAACTTTATTTACTTTACTTCTTCACTTCTGCTTGAAGTGCCAACTGGAATTATATCAGATCGCTTCGGTGCCAAGAAAGCCATAAGTTTAGGTGCTTTTTGCTGGTTTCTTGGTGCGGTTGGGTACACGTACGGATCCAATTATTATCATTTTGCTCTTTGCGAGATTGTATGTGCAATTGGTGCAGCCTTCTTAAGTGGTGCAAGTGATTGTTGGGTCGGTGGTCATTTTAATGATTATCAAAAACTCGTAACTTACCGTTCTAACCTTAATCAAAAGATTAGAATATTATCAGTAATTCTTACACTTGCTGTGGGATTGTATGCTGATAAGGCGAGTCTAGATTTTCCTTATTATATTGCTGGTTTGATGTTTCTTATGAGTTTTGTTGTTACTTTGTTGTTTGACAATCATGTTATCGATAAAGAACATAAAATTCCTAGCTTTAACCAGTCTTTGAAATTCTACTTTAGCAATATACGACTATCAAGTCTTGGACTTCTTGCCCTAAGTAACATGTTGTGGCTAGCACCAGTATTCATGTTATGGGGACCTGTCATGCGACAAGATATGCAGCTTAATACCTCTTGGATGGCAATAGGCTCTAGCGTACTTAGTATCGGAATGGTAGCAGGGGGGATAATGGAAAGAAAACTTGAAACAATCTTGAATCGCAATAAGTATTTAACAGAAATTGCTCTTCAAGTACTAAAAGGTATATCTATTGTCTTACTTGCAGTAAATATCAAGTCAGGTATTGGAGTGTTTTTGTTGTGTTTCTTTGTTGTGGAGATTTTTCACGAAGCTAGCATGCAATTTCACTTTAACCATGTTCACAAGTTCTATATTGGTCGCCCTGATGAAGCTACCATTGGATCTATCCATTCATTGCTAGGTAGAATGGGAGGTGGGCTAGGTAACTTGTGTCTAGGGTATTTTGCTGATAGTTATGGTCGTCAATACTCTTGGATTATCTCTGGAGTAATGATGGCTTGTACAGCAATAATAATTTATTTTACCGTTAGAACAGTCGAGAAACACTAATATCTGCAAAAACCCCTTAATGTTAATTGAGGGGTTTATCTTAACTATTGTATTTGAAAAAAAATATGTTGGAGGTATATTATGAAAAGGGATTTGGACTTAATTATTTTGACTAAAGTAGTAAATATTTGTTAATATAATAATATTATTCAACACAGAACATTTCAATAAATATGAACAAAAAAATCAGACCCTATCAAGAATCAATTGCATACAAAACGATTGACGATGTTATGGCTTCAGTAGGCAAGCCAACAATTAACAAATTTGATTATATAAAAAAAGAATCAAATACCAAATCCAGGCTTGTAATAGGAGTAATTGCAATTATTAGTTCGGCATTGTTACTATCACTAATAGTGATTTTGCCATCTTTTGTTGGTAAGGCAGAGATATTACCTGTAACTTCAACACCATCTAATGAAAGGCTTGCAATAACTTCAAAAAATTCTGCTTTTTTTGTTAAACATCAAGATAAATACTATTACTCACAAAATAATAATGGGATATGGTCCTTAGATCTTGGTTTTATTACTGGTCAAACCCAGATAGAGATTGGCAACTTTATTGATATTGGTTCTTTTAAGATTCATTCTGCCAAAACAGAAAAAATTGATATTAACAGAAATTATACAATCGCTTCTATAGAAGCTAAACTAAAAAAATTTATCCCTTCTAAAACATCAGAATTTACTATAGATATTAATTCAAAAGAGTCATATTTCAAAGTTTTAAACAATGAAAAAACTATTTACGAAACCAATTCAAGTAACAATATATGCAAATCAAGGTTTGAAGATAAAACAATAATTACCTGTCCGTATAATAATATTGAAGAAGCAACTACAATTCAAAATGCACTTACTATCCAAGATGAATATGGAAACTCCAAAAGTTTAGAAGCAGTCACATCCGAAATTGTTCCCGCAAATGATTTTTACTGTGACACAAGTAGTATTTACATATATTCTAAGATTTACTGTTACGGTTTTAAAGATGGTAAAATCAAACTTCCTTCAGGAGAGATATTAGACTATATTGGAAAAACCAGAATTATACTACCTGTGGAGACTGTCGATGGAGAGAACAATATAGATTTTGTAATGACTGATATTCATGAGTTAGAAAGTGTGGTAAAATTGAATTTTAATTATGATAAAGCACCGCTTAATGTCAAAATTACAAACGGTGAAAAACTTACTGCAAATTCAAATAAAGAAATAGTCTCAATTCAATATACATTAACAGGGAATTATTCTGTGCTCGTTACAGGTAGAAAATTCGATAAAGATTTGACTTCCAAGCTTACAATCTTATCAACTACAGCTAATAGAAATCAAGAAACCAATATCCTAAATTCAAATATTGCTCTTAATTATGAAGAAGTTAGAAGCATTAAAAACTTTGATCAATTAAATTCTGCTGTTCTAGATATTGTGTTTACAGATATAAATGGTAGAACAGTCTCTAAGACTTGCGCAACTAGAGGCTATGAGGAAAATGGTTATATTTTGAAAGTAACTTGTTAATATTTTGACATATTGAAAATTAAATGTTATTAGTCTTCTTGTTGTCTATAAAAGAAATAATCTGATGATTATCAACAATCCAAGTTTTGAAGCACAAGGTCTAATTGAATCGAACAGTATAACAAAAGTAGATAACACAGATTTTTTAAAAAAAATCGCTTCTACGGATGATATTTATTTTCGGTCAAACAGGACTATTTCCACTTCGCTTCCAGATATGTACCAAGGCGATAATGCTGAAATTGGTGCAAGTATTCTATTGATGGGAACTGCGTATGCAGGTTATGCAAATCATAATAGTTTTGCATTAACTCCTGATATGATTTGGTCTTTAATCAGCGACACTGTTGCTAAGACAGTTACGCTATATCCTGACCAATACTCTCACTTGTTTATGCATGGGGAATGGGATGGTACCAAAAAACAGATTACTGTTCGAAACGATTCGCAAACTCTTGATCAAGAGTGGGCAACATCAATTAACATGTTCCGTGGAGAAATGGAACAACTTGTTCCACAATCGACTATTGAAGCTATGATTCCAACTTTTTCCACCACTGGAGAAATGGAAAGTCTCGCTTCGTTGTTGTCCTTTATGGATGCAGGTTCGTCTTATTATACTTATCGTGTGATGTCGATGTGTGGAGTTCCTAAAATAAAACTTTTGGGTACTGCAACAGATTACATGTTGATTTATCAAAAGCTTGATTGGATCGAAAGTAACGTTGAACATCTAGAAGGTTACGCACAATACCTAAAACCAATTCTGATGAAAATAGCCGAAACATTGGCTATTGCAGATTCTAAAATCGATTATGATTTTTGGGGCAATTGTGTAAAAAAAGGTAATCAAAATGGTTCTGGAGGTGGACCAATGATGACTGGTTGGCTTGGGGCTTTTTGTGGTTATGAATACAACAAAACAAAAAATCAGCTCAAAGATTACTCCAAAACTCGTTACATTGAAGAGTATATGACACGAAATATTGGGTGTTGTGTACCAATTGTAAATTTTGTATGGGAAGGGTTTGGTAATAGCTACGATATGAAGTTTATCGGCGGTATTATCAGCTCTTCTGTACAAGATGGGTTCATCATTCCTGAATTCGGTTATGCTGTTGTCAAAGGATAGATGTAAATAGTTTAGAAGATCTTGTAGTTAAGATCGTTTCCCTCTAGTTGTAATACTAGAGGGAATTTTTTATTTGAGAAATTCCAATAATAATTTGAAAAATATAATTAGCAATAATTATTTCATAATATAAATAATTCCTCACCAAGTGGCTTTTAGGCCACTTGGTGAGAGAAGAACCGGAAATTGACCAGGTCAATTTCCGGCTTTCTCCTCCTCATTGAACCCCGAAAGGGACTCAATGAGGAAATATTTAATATTCTATAAATTTCCAATATAATATAAATTCTATCTAAATTTAATATTTTGTAATTGTGCCGAAACCATATTGAAAATAAATAAAAATAAAAAGTGTGTAGTTTTAAGAATGTACTTATTGACAATAAGTAATTTATACATTATCTATTATAAAGTCTAATGTAGACTAAATTAGTAGAGGAAACGACTATGTTGATCAAGAATCCAAGTTTGGAAGCTCAAGGTTACGACGTAAAAGATTTAGAATCAACTACCAATGATTCTTATATCCAAAAAGCAAGTGGCTGCCAAGAGATTGCTTATAGATCTCATTCCACCATTTATACACCTTATGGTAGGTATAATAACGGCGGTTCGATTCTATTGAATGTTGGCCTTGAATGTTTTGCTGAACATAACAATTTTACCATTACTCCTGATTCTATCTGGTCCTTAATTGGAGATACTGTTGCTAAAACAGTAAGTCTTTATCCTGATAAATACTCTCACTTATTGATGCATGGAAAATGGGATGGGTCAAAAAAAGAGATTGAGGTTCGTAATGATTCTCAAACCCTAAATGGTGAGTGGAAAACTTCGATTGAACTTTTCCGTGAAAAGCTTATTGAGCTTGTTCCTGAAAAGACGGTAGAGACCTTGACACCTCAGTTTTCAACTTCCGGTGAGATGGAAAATCTTTCCAAGCTTTTGACTTTAATGGATGCAGGTTCTTCATATTATACTTATGTTGTCTCAACACGTTGTGGCGTTCCTCAAATTAAACTTGAAGGAACTCCCTCCGATTGGATGAAAATCTATAATCTTCTTGATTGGGTTGCAGTTAATATTGAAGATCTGAAGCTTTATGCTACTTATCTTCAAGGTCATGTCATGAAGATTGTTCAAACCATTACTACCAAAGAGATTGATTACCGTTTTTGGGGAGATTGTATTAAGTACAACAACAACCAAGGTTCTGGATCGGGACCTACACTTAATGGTTGGTTGAATACTTTCACAGGTATTACAACCACTAAGGGCAATAATAAACTGAAGGATTATTCCAATCCAAGTCTGTTTTATACAGTGCCTCATGATAGTGTAGCAACTTGTAGCCCTGTTGTGAACTTTATCTGGGATTACTTCGGTAACCGGATTCCTATGAAGTTTGTTGGCGGTATTATTGGTAGCGATAACATTGACGGATTTAACACTCCTGTCTTTGGATATGCGGTAACCAAGGTTGATCAAGAAGCTTGATCAATAATCTCAAAGTAAGATAAACAAGCCACGATAGACAAGATCTATCGTGGTATTTTTTATAGTTTTTATTATAATTTATCTATCACTCCAATATTAATAAATTCAATAAACAGTTTGAGTTTCTTTAATTTTTCTTTTATAGTCTTAAGTGTTTGTTCTTTGGTTTTGTGTTTAAATGTATATGATTGTATAAAACTCTTGTATAACATCAAATCAGTGCAGGTAGAGTCTTTGAACTGATTGGGAATTCTTTTGAGATTATTTTCGGTCCAAACATCCATCGTTTTGATAGGGAATATTTTTTTAAATTTTAAAGCATTATCCTCTCTATTTAGGTAAACCCTAAAGTTGTTCAGAGTTCCAGGGTCACTATCCATCAATCCTCCTCCAATCATCACATTACCATCTCGATCTAATCTAACATAATATCCTGCAAATTGCGAGTCTCTACCTCCTCGCTTTACCAAGGTTGAGAAATGTGTATTATATGGTGTTTTGTCATGACTAAATCTAATATCTCTGTTAATTCTAAATAAAGTACTTTTTGGATCTACAAAACCAATTGATGGATCCATTGTATAAATATATCCAATCAAATCTTCATTTAATTCAATCCAGTCTTTCCTGCACATAGTATATTCATCTCTATTAGCATCCATCCAAAGTTTTGAATTGTTGTTTTGTAAATCTTTTAAGAATTTTATTATTTTATCAAAGTTCATAGATTAATGGAGTATAATTTATTCAATATGTAAGAATCTTGCAATAAATCCACCTATTATGAAGGCTAAAATCACCAACAAATACTCTTTTTTAGAGAATTTTTGATTTAAGAATGCAATTGGTAACATTTTTACAACCCCTAGAAAGATTAAAGAGCCAGCGCTTATAAGGCTAAGATTAGGTAGGACTGAAGGAGCCAAATTACTAATTGCAAATAAACCAAATAACGAACCAAGAGGCATTGTAAGTGAAACAAGAGTATTGATAGTAAGAGCTTTTATCTGGCTTAGGTTATATGTCTTTAAGAGTGCAAGATCGCTTAATTCTTGTGGAAGTTCATGAATAAGAATACCTAGAGTAGTAGTCCATCCGCTTGTTAGGCTACTAACAAATGCTAAAGCAACTACAATTCCATCAGTAAAGTTATGCAGTCCATCTGCAATCAATGCAATAACTATTGATCCGTGATTGTGATCGATCTCTTCGCCAATTTTATGTTCGTGTTTGGGTCCTGAGTGTATGAAAGATTCTATTATTAAGAAAAATACTAGACCTATTACAACATACCACCATTGGCCTCCTTCTTCTATATTGTGTGGAATCAATTCATTGAAAGCTTCAACTATTAATAATCCAGCCCCAAGAGATAAAATGCTGGATGCAAATAACTGATTATTAATTTTTTTAAAAAAAAGAAAAACTGCAATAGAAATAGATATAATTAATACATTGGCTATTCCAATTTGAAAATAAATATCAACCATATTATAATACTGTATTTATAATTGTATTAGCTAAAGTAATAGTTAATGAAATGAAGAAAAGGTTTAGTAAATATCCAATACCAACACCGCTATTCATTATCGCCCCATTGTTAAACTGCATTGCAACCCAAACAATAAACATATTTAGAATACAATTGAATAAACCAAATGAAATAAAATTAATTGGTATAGAAAGTATCTTCAAAACAGGTAATAAAGTCCAGTTTAGAAGTGTTAAGATTATCAAAAAAAGTCCAAGACTCGTCCAGTTATTGTTTACTGTAATTGTATCAACTAAATTGTCTAATGAGGATAGACAAAAATATGAAATAATTAAGAAACCAAAAGTTTTTAACATATACCATTAATAATATAGTAGATTGGATTTTTGGTCAAAAAAAATTAGTGTAATCCTTTGACATTAGCAAGAATATTGTTAATCATAAAGATATATTGGAAGTGTCGCATAGTGGTCTAGTGCGCACGCTTGGAAAGCGTGTATAGGGTAAAATCTGTCAGGGGTTCGAATCCCCTCACTTCCTCCATTGACCCTAAAGGGTTTTTATTTTTTTTAGAATTTTTTAAAGGTATAATTTAAAAACGATAATCTTCAATTATATTAATATAAGACCAAAAAATAAAACCGCTTGTAGCGATTTTTTGATTAATTTTTTATTGAGTATTTATTCAATTTTAATCAGTCCTTTGTAACTTTGGTTATAGCATCTTACCATATCTTCTACGAATTTATTTAGATTAAACTCGTTGTAATATGCCATGGATGGGTCAGGGACCATATCAAAAATGTAAAAAAACAAAGGGTGATTGAATTTTACTCCATTCAAAGCAAAGTTATCCCAAAAGAAATTAACCAATGCCAAATCTTGAGTAATAAATCCAAATACTTCAGGGTCGATTTTTTTGTTTACTAATCTAAAGGGTACCGTAAATTTTTTCATCCACAGATTACCTGTTAGTCCCCACAAACGTTTTTGAGCCATATCTAGGTGAATTGTTGCGTTTGAGCGATCTACTTTGATTCCATTTTTTTCGTACCATCTTAGTGACATTGATAACCAATGTTCATCTTCTTTGAACTCGAAGTTATCTATTGCAGTTTTCATTCCTTCATCTTCTAGTTGTAATTTTACAAGTCTTTCTTCTGGAGTTAGATATGAAGGTACGGGTTTAATACCAACTCTATCAGTTGTCCTCTTAAAGACTTCTACAAGAAAATTAACATAGTCATCAGTTGTATGGCTGTGACAATGATTGTAAATTGACAAAGGAACAGGAAATACAAAAGTTGACATATCTACCTTCTTGCTAGATGAATTCTGAGAAAAAAAATTATCGAAAGCATTTTCGAAAGCGAAGAAAAAAAGATAACACTTGCAAGTGTTATCTTTTTTATCTCATTTTAAGTTTATTCTGTCAAATTAATTCTTTGCATTTATATCACAATTCCACAGTTGAAATAACTAAAATATATTCAAACTAATCCATTCCAGAATTTCTTCTTCTTAAGAATGCCGGAATATCATATTCATCCTTATAAGCATTAGTAGGTTGAGGTGCTTGTGGTTGGAATTGATTGGAGTATGATGGTTTCTGATTTAATTGAGGATTGCTTTGGTTAGGGGTGTTTGTAGTTGGTGGATTGGGGTTGGTTGGTGTTTGTGTTGCAGATGGGGTGGGATTGCTAGTAGATGAGTCAGGAGCTACATTACCAGTATATTTATTTTGTTTATAAGCTGGAGTGTAGGTATTTAAGTTATTAACCAATGGCATTCCATAGCCAATTTCTTCTTTTTCATGATTAAAGCCTGTTGCTATAACTGTTATTCTGATCTCATCGTTTAAATTAGCATCTATTGATGTTCCAAATATTATCTTCGCGTCTGGATCAACTTGTTGTTGAATTATTTCTGCAGCCTCACTTATTTCAGAAAGTGATAAACTCTTACCTCCTTGTACATTGAATAATACACCTCTAGCACCTTCGATGGACATTTCTAATAATGGAGAATCGATAGCCATAAGTGCTGCTTGTCTAGCTCTATCTTCTGATGATCCTGAAGATTTACCCATACCCATAAGTGCAGTTCCAGCATTGGACATGATTGCTCTTACGTCTGCAAAATCTACATTGATCTCTCCAGGGAAGTTGATAAGATCAGATATACCTTGTACAGCCTGTCTTAATACTTCATCGGATTGTTTAAACGCATCATTTACTGAAGTTCTTTTATCTACTATTTGTAAAAGTCTTTGATTAGGTACAACAATTACTGCATCTGCATTTGACTTAAGTCTGTCAATACCTTCTTCAGCAATCTGTCTTCTCTTAAGTCCCTCAAAGTCAAAGGGTTTGGTTACTACTCCTACTGTTAGAATTCCTAGTCTCTTAGCAATTTCAGCAACTACAGGAGAAGCTCCAGTTCCTGTTCCTCCTCCCATTCCTGCAGTGATAAATACCATATCAGCTCCACTTAAGGCAGCTTCTATCTCTGATAAAGACTCCTCTGCAGCTTGTCTACCTACTTCAGCGCTCATTCCTGCTCCTAAACCTCTGGTAATATTTGCGCCTAATTGGATTATACCATCGGCATGGATTTGTTTTAGAACCTGTAAATCTGTGTTGAAAGCCCAGAACTCTACTCCCTCTACTCCGAACTCAATCATTCTCTTAATAGCGTTTCCACCTCCACCTCCTACACCAATTACTTTAATCTTGGCAGCGGGAGTGAATTTTGAAGAATTGATAACTGAGAACGAATCAGATCTAGAAGAATACTCGCTTTTAGAACTTTTTGGCATCATAAAGAATGAAAAATTTTAATTATTGAATTTTGTTAATATATAAAAGGAGTAAGGAGATTTTATTTATTTGTCAAACAAGTTGAACATAAATTCTACATCTTAAGGAAAAATGGAGTACTTCCAAAGACAATAATAGCAAGGCTGGCAAATATGAATACATCATTATAGTTAAGATTAATACTGCTTATCATTATACCAATGAAGGCCCACATTACTGCCAACCAATACCAATTGTTTTTTGTTCTATTGTATATTGCTAGAGCTGTAGTAAGAACTATTATAATTCCTACAACAGACATAAATTTCTCACCTACAGGGTAGCCGTCATAGCCGTAATATTGTAATGAAGATGCAATATTGACTGAAATCGCTATTGAGCTCCAACCAGCGTATAGACCAAAGGCCGGAACTGTTAACCAATAGTCAATATCTTTGGCCCGTGGATATGATGAAATAATAATTAGAATTCTAATTAAAAAATATAAAGTTGGAATATACGCTATAGCTGTCAATGGATTGGTGACGTAAAACCTTGCTACAATATCATATATTGAACCAGAAATAAAAACACCAAGAGCATATGTTGCTATTTTATTACTTAATTTCATCTGGCTATGATTGTTAATTAGTGAGTAAAATGCATATATAATTGAACCAGCAAAAATTGGGAGCCATATAGCAAAAGCGTAGTCAGATGGAACTATTCTAGGTTGAGGTGTGTTTGCCCGTTGAAAAGTTTGATCGATTGGTATATCTCCAACTCCAGGTATTGCTAATAATGCACATTGAAGTACTGCAAAAATACAATTTAGTATTCTAAGATAAAGACGTTCAGTCATATTTGTGTGAATTTGTAAATTAATTAATATATAATTGCAAATCGTTCTTTTAAATTTAGATTGACATTGTTTTTTTTTTAATAAGTTAAGTTTATCAGCTTTATTTCTTTCAATAAATGAATTAAGCTGATCTTATGTACATATGACAAAAAAAATATTGATATATCTTAACTTCTTTGTAACTTGTCTTGTAGCACCATTTATATTTCAATTTCTATTACAGTTTATTGCAGTTAGCAATAATATTAAAGAAATTAGAATACCTGGCATTGTTACACAAGATTTAATAAATGTTTATAATGCTAATGGAAAATTTGGATCCTTTGTTTCTTTTCCAGATACAATATTATATTCTTTTGTATTAACAATAGTATTAATACTAATAAACTTAAAATTTAATAAAAATAATTATGATTAATGAATTAGCAATTGCTTATTACGACCAAAAGGTTTTAACAGCTAAAAATTCAGGTGTTTGGTTCTTTTTGGGATTTGGGGTGTTTGCATTTTTTGTTTATGCAGCATACTGTAGCTCAAGAGGAATGAGATTTTCTGGATCAATGACTTGGAATAGAGGACTGTGGATCGAGTGTGTATAACACTCAAGTATAAATAAAAACGACCTACTGCAGTAGGTCAAAAAATGAAAATAATTATATGCAACTCGAGATAAAAAATTTAGAAAAAAAATACAATCAAAAGTCAATACTATCTAATTTAAATTTGAAAATTGAATCAGGTAAAGTCACTTCTGTAATTGGTCCAAATGGGTCAGGAAAAACAACATTACTAAATTGTTTAGCTGATGTTGTAAATTATAATGGCTTAATTATACCTGCTGCAAAGATTAGGTTGAATAGTTTATATTTCGTTCAAGATCTAGATAAGATCGAATCTGAGTTTACAGGTGATGAATTTGTTTTACTAACATCTCAACTGTATAAAAATTGGGATAAAGCGAGATACGATAAACAGTTAATTTTTTTGTTGGACTTATTTGATATGACCAATCATATGCGAAAGAAGTTAAAACACTATTCACATGGTATGATAAAAAAAATTTCGCTAATTGCTGCAATTTGTACAAATACCGAAATTATAATACTAGATGAACCATTTAATGGCTTGGACTACGAATATCAACAAATACTAGTGCAAATCTTAAAAGATTTAAGAACAATAAATAAAACAATTATATTAAGTTCTCATAACTTGAATTATGTTCAAGAAGTTAGTGATATAATTCATATACTACACAATTCAGTATTGATATATGATGTATCAAAGAATTCTGGCGTAATCAAACAATCACATATCACAAATCTCGAAAGTATATTTTTAAACAAAACTGGTTTAATTAATAAAATTAAATATTCTTCAAATGACTTTATTGAACTTTTTTAAATTTAAAGTACTTAACTATTTTAAAATAATAAAAAGTGTTTTATATTTAAATCCAGCTCTTTTATTTGTAGGTTTATCAATAATAGGTATTTTTGTTTATATTAACTTTACTTTGATTGGTCTTGAAAATGCATATCTTGAATATATTACTAGAAACTTTAACAATTACTTATTAACTGGGTTGATATTATTTTACACAATATTTAATTTTAATCAGTCATCGAATAGCCATTTTATGCCTATAGAAAGGAAATTGAAGAGTCGATTGTATAATCTATTTGTCGTAAACGGTGTTGGATTTTTAATTAATTTATTTACTTTTGGAGTTGTAATGTTTTATCTTCGTTTAAGTTTATTACAAGGAGTTTTGTATATGTTATTGATATTAAACTTAAATATTTTTTCATATTATATAATAAATACAAAAGTTACATATTTTATAGTACCATTCAATAAAATAACTAATTATTTTATTGCAATAGGCCTTTGTTTGTTAGTTTTTAGATTTAATTTAATAAATTTACTGCTTTTTGAAATTAGTGATTTTAATAAACAAGTATGTATAATTATTTTTACTTTAATCAATATATCATTTTTATATTTTTATTCAAATGATAATCAATCTAATATAGAAAAATCTTAAATTAGTTTTGATAGTTTTCTTAATCTTTTTGTTGCAATACTTAGTAATGTAAATTTTATCATTTTAATAATTGGAATAATAGCTACCTATTCATATGATATATGGTTAGGGGAATATAAAACTATGCTTAATATTGTGGTTTGTATTTCATTATCAAGTCTTATAGGTTCAACTTTTTTTAGAATTAATGAAATTAAATCCAATTTACTTTTAACTTTATTGTATAAAAAACTGATAAGAAAAATATACATTAGTATGGTTTTTATATCAATTTTAATATTAGCGATTATGGAAAATTTAGGTATGGTTAAAGTTATTCAAAATACACAAGTATATATATTTTTTATATTTTTAAATGCTATAAATAATTACTATTACAAAACTACATTAAATGACAATTTAAAAATATTAACTATAGGTGCTGTTACACTTATTCAAACATATGGTTTGTATTTAACAACATCAAAAATTGAATATTTTAATCAAAATATTAGTTTTATGTTTTTAAATATTACTTTGGTTCTTTTAACAGTTATTTTTATTGGAAAGTATAAATAATATGATCATTATCTTTTTGGCCATCTTAGCTTATGTGATACATGAAATAGGTCACATGATATTTTACTATTTATTTTCGTTTTTAAGTCATGTTAAAATTGAATATAAATTTACAGTTTCCAAAACTGGTTTGTTGTTTACTTTTAAAACAGATTCAAAAGTACATATTTTTTTAACAAGTATAGGAGGTGTCATTTGTAATTGTATAGGTATTATGATGTCTTCTTTAATCCTTGACTCTATTAACTCGATTTTATTTTCAATTTTCAATCTTTTAATAATTTTAAATTCTTTTACCAATCAATCAGAAGATTTAAGGTCAATCCTAAAACTTTTTAATAAATAATGGTATTCTAATTATATAACTCACCTTTCGCAACCAACTTTACAACAAACCAAAACCTCCCAATAATAGTTCATGATTTTGGATAAACCAACTTTAGATCTCTACTCTG
>JAYUKV010000153.1:0-6441 GCA_043764135.1 bacterium
CTTTCAATTAAAATCAAAACTATATTTAGAAGCCTTAAAAAGATCTTTTGAAGAACTGGCTAAAATGAGGTTGGAGTTTGGTTGCGAAAGGTGAGTTAGTAATTAACAAGTTTAATATCACCTATTCAAGATAAGCAATGCCAAAATAATATTTGCAATTATAAAATATTATAATGCTGTCACATGAATATATCATATTATATTCCTCAAAAAAATAAAACTTCTAATAATAGAAGTTTTATTTTATTACAATTTACAATTAAAGTGATTTTTATTGCCAAAAACTATTTATTTCCCTATCCTTAAAATATATAATCTATGGCATTAGAAAGTAATTACAATCCTGATCTATTTGAGAAGGCTATATATGCAAAATGGCAGGAATTACAAATAGGTAATCCTGATTTACAGAACGTAAGTATATCTGAAACACATTCAATTCTAATGCCACCTCCTAATCTTACGGGTGATTTGCATGCAGGTCATGCTTTTCAGCACTATTTAATGGATACATTATCTAGATATGAAAGAATGAATGGTAGGCGTAACTTGTGGTTTCCTGGTGTGGATCATGCAGGTTTGCAATTAGAAGGTGTGATCGATGGGTTAATTATAAAGGGAGAGTTTGATACTGAGATTAATAAGTTAGTTGATGGTATTAATAACGAATCAATTGAGGAAATAAAAACTATACTTGCTTCTAAGGATAAATCACAATTACCATTACTATTAAAACAATACCTACCGTCACTATGGTTAGATTGTGCATGGACCAAGGTTAATATGTGGAGAGATAATCAGAAGAATCAATCTGCTGTGTTAGGAGATACTCCTGACTATTCAAGGCAATTATTCACTCTTGATAAAAAGGCGAGTGATATGGTAAATTTTGCTTTCCGTGAATATTGGGAAGATTCATTGATGTACAAGAATAGTTACCTTATTAACTGGTCAGTTGGTCTTCAAACTGCATTAAGCGATGTCTCAGGAGATACTGATTTTCTAACTCGTAAAGATCCTTTTATTAACTTTATTTACAAATTTGAGTCTATTAAATCAATTATAAAAACTAATTCTGATATTCATCAATTAGAAGATTATTTTGTAAATAATCCTATCGAAGTTGCGACTGTAAGACCTGAAACAATACATGGAGATATGGGAATTGCTATTCATCCTGAGATATTTAGAGCTAAGCTTTTAGATTTTGGGATAGATAAAGGGCAAGTTGAATCTCTAATCTCTGACATTGTTAGTAAGGACTTGATTGTAAACTTTGGAATAAAAGAACTTGGAGTAGTAGGGGTTCAATTAATAATTTCAGAAAAAGTTGATAAAGATTTTGGAACGGGTGCTCTTAAGATAACACCTGCTTCTGATTTAACTGATTTTGACATCTGGGTAAATGATTTTGAGGGTGGCGAATTTGTAAGTGCTATTAATAAGCAAGGTTTGTTAACTGAATCTTGTGGACCTTACTCTGGTCAAGATAGATTTCAAGCTAGAGCAAATATTATATACGATCTATGCAAAGCGGGATATGTTCCACTTAAAGAAGGTTTTGCAAGCGGTCCAACCCTTGAATCATTTAATTATACGGATTATGACAAATCGATTGAAGTATTAAAAGAACAGTTAGCAGTATTTCAAATCAATTTTGACTATGAACACAATGTAACTATTTGTGAGCGATCAAAAACTATTGTAGAACCTTTAATCTCAGATGAGTTCTTTATTGGTGTAGCTCGCAAGTCAGTTAATACTGGTCTTACACTTCAAGAACATGCATTGGAAGGAATAGGGGAGGTTAGTTTTTATCCTTTTGAGTATCAAGATAGAGCTAGAAATTTTATTCATACTCTAAAAGATTGGTGCATATCTCGTAACTTATTATGGGGTCATCAATTCCCAGTGTGGTATAACTTGGCTGAAAATCCAGATAGAGTTTTTTATTCATATCAAGACTGGAAAAGTGATGATGAAGTAAAAAATAAAATTTTTATTGGAGATGAAATTCAACTAAAAGAATACATTAATGAAAATAATTACTCACCATCATCTTGGGTTCAAGAAGAAAAAAGATTAGACACTTGGTTCTCTTCTTCATTATGGCCTCTTACTACTTTTGGTTATAAAGAGTATATGAATGGTAATAAGTCTAATGATTTTGGTACATTTTACCCAACTTCAACCATGGTTACTGCAAAAGAAATATTTAATATCTGGATCTGTAGAATGATAATGTTATCTAAATATTTTACTTCTAAGCTAGAAAATACAGATAATCTATATAATAAAATTCCTTTTAAAGATTTAATTATCCATCCGACAATTCTAGATGATCAAGGTAAGAAAATGTCTAAGTCCTTGGGTAACGGAATGGACCCGGTTAAACAAATAGATAAATATTCTTCAGATGCGCTTAGAATGGCGATGATGAGCGGAATGATTCCAGGTAGAAATATGAGACTTGGTGGAAATTTGGCTGATAAGGTATGTGAGAAGTATCGTAATTTTGGTAATAAGGTTTGGAATATTGTTAGATTCTTAGAAACAAAGGAAGCTTTCAAAACTCATTTAACTAATGACTTTGATCCTTCTTTATCAGGTTGGTGGTTAATAAGTAAATACAAACAGTGTCTAGATAGATATGAAAAAGCATTTGATAATTATGAGTTGTCAGAAGCCTTAGAAGCACTTTATCAATTCGTGTGGAATGATCTTGCAGCTTGGCATTTGGAATATCTAAAAGTAAATGATCTCGACCTTCCTTTAACTGCACATATTGTTAATGATATAATTCAACTACTGACTCCATTTATGCCATTTGAATCGGAAGTATTATGGGATAATATTACAGTTCAATCAATGGCTCAAACCTTAAGAAGGGTAGAGGATATTAATCATTGGAACGATCAAATGAGTTTTAGAAGCAAATTAGTTGATGGTTTTGATGAGATTATAAAAACTGTTGAAGGATTGAGATCTGTAAAAGGGTTGTTTAATATTCCTGCAGGAGAGCTTGTTAACTATACTTCAACTAATCAATACGTTATTGAAAACGCAGAATTTATCAAGATGATTGCAAAAGGCAATGCTCAAAATCAAGAAGCTGATGATTGGTATCAAATAACTTTGTTTTCTAAAGCAGATGTAATCTCACTTATTAAGGATAAAGAATCAGAAATACTAAGAACTAATAAGCAGATTATAGCTGTTAAAAAACAAAAACATATTCTCGAATCCACTTTGCAATCTAGAGATTTTATCGACAACGCTACACCTGATGTTATAAAACATAAGTATGATGATCTGGACGCAAGAAACAATGATCTTGCTTTGTTAGAACAGAAGTTAAAATTATTAAAATAAATATGATTTACTTTATCCCAACACCCATAGGTAATATGGGTGATATTACAGTAAGAGGTAAGGAGCTTCTTTTAACACTTGATTGTTTGATTGTTGAGAATTTTCAGACAACTTCAATTTTATTAAAACAACTTGGAAGAGAAAAAATGCCCAAGATGGTATCTTTTGTTAAAAACAATCAATTCAATCTCTTTGAAGTTGAAAGAGCGATTGATGAATATATGGCGATAGGTGTAGTTAGTGAGGCTGGAATGCCTTCAATTAGCGACCCTGGATATGTATTAACAGAGTATATCATTTCAAAAGAAATTGAATATACAGTTTTACCAGGTCCGTGTAGCATAGATACTGCTGCAGCTGCAAGCGGTTTGGTTAACAAAGGCTATATATTCCTAGGTTTTGTGCCGACTAAGAAGGGTAGGCAAACTTTTTTTAATGATGCTGTAAAATACGATCTTCCGATTATAATTCTCGAATCAGTTCATAGAATAGAAAAATGCTTAGAGGATATTAATAATAGCTTTCCTGCTAACAGTAAAGTGTTTATTGCTAGAGAGTTAACAAAGCAATTTGAGCAATATATCCATTGTGTGGCTTCGGATTGTAAGACATTGGACTTTGTTAAGAAAGGAGAGTTTGTGATTGTGATTAAAAAAGTTCTAGATTAGGACTTTTTTTATTGTGCCATATAATATAATTTACTTGACATAATGACATGAAAAAACTATACTTATGGCATGAAAAATAAAGAGCAACTTATACTTAACTGTTTGTTAGAGCATGAACAACTCTCTTCTTCGAAGCTTTCAGATATAACTGAAATTGCTTTAAGAACAACACAACGAGAATTAAATGAGTTAAAAGAAAAAGGATATATTGAAGTTACCGGGGTAGGTAGGGCTACAGTGAATAACTTAACTTCATTGGGAATGATGAATGTTGAATTGGATACAAGATTTACTTCTGAAAAAAGATTGGAAGATATGTATATTAGAAGATTTAATGAAGATGTATTTAATGGCTTTAAACAGATGGATATTTTTTATGAATGCAAGTCAAAATTAGACTTATACGCAATGAGATATCAAGTCAAAGTAAAAAAATCAACTCCTTCATTAATAAAAAGAGAGCTTGAGAGATTGATTATAGAATTCTCTTGGAAGTCATCACAGATTGAAGGTAATACTTATTCACTTTTAGAAACAGAGGAGTTGATCCTTAACAATATCACAGACAAATCCAAGCATACCACAATCGAAACGCAAATGATTTTAAACCACAAAAAAGCTTTGGAGTTTATTTATTCAGAACCTGAATATTTTAAAGTGATTACTACTAAAAAAATAATTGAACTCCACAAGATTCTTACCGAAAACATGGATATCAATCCTGGATTTCGAAAAGGAGGTGTAGGGATAACAGGGTCCTTATTCAAACCCTTAGATAATAACTTTGCAATTCAAGAGATGATGGATAAAACATGCGAGTTGATAAATGCTAAAAGTCCATATGAAAAAGCGTTTTTAGCTTCAATTATGATAAGCTATATTCAACCATTTGAAGATGGTAACAAGAGGACCTCAAGAATACTTTCAAATGCTCTGTTATATGCTCATAATTTACCTATGTTATCATTTAGATCAGTAAAAGTTGAGGATTACAGAACGGCAATTCTGGCATTTTATGAGTTTAATTCAATTGTGCTTTATAAAAAGATTTATCTGAGCCAAATTAGTTATTTTGTTGAAAATTATTTTTAAAAACCCAAA
Organism: bacterium; assembly: GCA_043764135.1. Lineage (GTDB taxonomy): Bacteria > Patescibacteriota > JACMRA01 > JACMRA01 > JACMRA01 > JAYUKV01. The sequence continues at coordinate 5,142 of JAYUKV010000153.1, forward strand.
TTATTAGTAAATTTCAAATATAAATATAAGGATAGGCGTAAAATTCATTTCAGCTTATAGCATCCCATCATTTTTCCCCTGAATCTTAAGGGGATGTCACATGTGACACGGGTCGTGATTGTTGCAAGTTGTGTATTGCTTGATTGAATTGTAAAAATTATAAACTTATTAAAATGTTGCTTTCTTAAATTAGCAGCATTCACGACCCCTGTCAGCTAACGGGCTGACATCCCCTGAATCTTCAGGGGAAATTGGTTAGAGTGTATTAAATTTAATTACAATTTGGGTTTTGTAAATTAAATAATTACTAATCGACAGAATTTATAGGTAAACTTACTGTAGAGGATAAAGCATCTGGTGAAAAGTACATCTCTGCTCAGTTTGCTGATGCGCTCAAAAACTTCATGGGTTGGTAAAATAAACAATAAAGCTAGATTAAATCTAGCTTTAATTTTTTAATTTTATCAATTACAATATTATAATTTCCATCATCAGCACCTTCTGTATAAACTAAGAATTCATTAAGCATAGAAAAATCATATGTATTTAACCCTGTCTGTTCATAAAAATACAAAGTTTCTTGATAAGTTAAATCAAATATGCCACTATCCCAAGATCCATTATCAGAAAATAGATATATAAGAAAGTTTGATTTCGAATAATCTTCTATGTCTATTGAGTTGATATCCTTTATAACTTTCAAAAGATATAATCTGAAATTAATAATATTAGATACATTCTCATTAGCTTCATTTCTGAACATTTTGTTTAAAGTGTAGTTTTGTACAAAATATAGAGCTTGCTCTAAATTTAGCGTTTTATAGAGCAATGCAAGGTGGTCTAATGTATTGATTTTATTTCGATTTCCAATCTTCCATTCGTTATGAAACAACCACCAAACAGCTCTTAATTTAATGTAATTAAAAATATTTTTTTCTTCATCAATATTATTTAATAATTTTTTACAATTATAATCAAAGTTCTTATCAAATGTTTTATTAATTAATTCATAGGTTAAATTTTTACAATTAAAACCAACTTTTTTTAAAAAAATTGAATTGGTCATAAACTCTTTTATTTCTTCGACCTTTTCGTTTTGTTCGTTAAGGTTGTTTAAATCATCTAACTTTAAAAGATCCATATTATTTTATTTTTTTTAAATTTTTTATTGACTTACATTGGACTTTTATCAACTCTATATAATTTAGTCAATATAAACATAATGACTAAATTTATTGATGACTGTAATATAATTGTGCTTTATAAAAAGATTTATCTGAGCCAAATTAGTTATTTTGTT
>JAYUKV010000154.1:0-23648 GCA_043764135.1 bacterium
AACTTTTTTTCTTAAATCATTACTATATCTCATAAATTTAAGACAGTATAGTTGATTAAAATTAATTGTCCAGTTGTGTTATGGGTTAGCTATAAATTATAATTTATTTAATAATTATAATCAAAAAAAGTTCATTTTACATTTTGATAAACTTGAATTATAATTTTTTTTAAATCTATGTTAAAAAACATATTCACTTACCTTATTAGAATTTGGAGTAGTCTTAATCGTACTGGTAGATTTGTAATTATTGGTTTGATAGGATTATTATTGATATTACCTATTGTAGCATTTCTTACAAGACAGAGCACTCAAATCTCTCAAGATCAAAAAGATTCTATCTCTGTTCTTAGGGACCAGATTGAGAAGTTGGGTAATCCGTTTGCAATTCCTAGGCAACAAGTACTTACAAAGTATCCATTTATTATTAATAAGAAGTTAAAAGATGGTTTGAATCGTAGTATTTACTTAATTGATGTTAATACTTCAATGTTACAACAAGAAAAGTATAATGAGTTATTTACTTCTGCTGAAGCTATTAAGAGTTCTTTGACAAGTAAGCCTTTTTTCTTTTCTGATAAGTATCAAATGTTGTATGATATTGAGACTTCTCAACCAATTAATCCATTCGCTAGAATGATGAATTTTAATGAGATTAGTCTCAATGGTGTTCCTTCTTGGTTTTCTGAGGAAGATGGTGATTTTTGGGTAAGTGATGCTAATTCGGAAACTACGAACCTAAAAAAACTTACTGTAAACAAAACACTACTACCCCAATTCCAAAGACTCCAAAAAATAAGTCCGAATAAATTCTTTTGGTCTACAAAGAACTTTGAACAGGCTACTATGAATTACAATACTCTCGAAGTCTTTGCAGATTATACAACCAGAATAAAGTCAGGAATTCAAGATTTCACATTCATAGAAACACCAACTGCCCCAACCGATCCTAAGTTTATTGGATCTTATACAAGTGGAGATTTATTGCCGCAAAACTATGCTTTAAATAATGACTTTATACTTAACAAGTCTTCAAGTGCTGCTGAAGCTATTATAACGTTTACAAGAATAACTGATATTGAAAACCCTCAAAGAGCGAGTGATAGACAATTCAAAATTCGAGAAGTAAACTCCTTATTTATAACCTGCAACAGTGATGTTCAAAAATGTTGGATCTTTAACCCTGGGGTAAAAAGTATTAAAGAGATAAACTCTAAACTTGATGTAACTGAACTCAAACCAACTAAAGACATCGATTTAAGTAAAATATCTCAAGACTATATTTCATTATTCGATAAAGATAGGATGTTTAGGTACAATGACGAGTCTAAAGAATTATTGTTTTTCTATGACAATAGTTGGAAATCAGTTTATAGATATTAAAAATTATCCACTTTTAAAGTTGGATCTTTTTTTTGACTAAACGATAAAAGCGAAGTAAAATAAATATGTAAAAACACATATTCTCATCTTACAATTGTGTAACGATGTTAACTTGGTTAAAAATAATCTATACGATGGCTATACCTGAACCAAATTCTTCTGACAGCAAAGACAAAAAAATAGATGATACTTCATCAAACAAAAGCTCTAGCAACTCTAGGGCTATCCCTCGTTCACCTAAGGCTCCTGCAGAAAACTCAGTATTAAGTGATATAAAGAAAAGAAAAACTTATAACAAACCTCCTAAGCCAACTTCTTTTATAGAAAGAATGATGGCGTCAGAAGCTCCACTAGATCCAGAATCTGATCAAGAACCTACAGAATCCACTGGATTGTTTGGCGGTCTGTTCGGAGAAGAAAAAGAAGAAAAAGTAAAAGGTAAAGAACCTGTCGAACAAAGTTTCTTAGAAAGAATGCTTGGGAGAGAAACTAATCAAGAGGAAGAGGTAGAAAAACCTGAAGAGCCAAAAGGCATGTTCGAAGGATTCTTTAATACAAAGAAGGATGAACCTGAAGCTGAAAAATCCGACAAGACTAAAGAAACTTCCACATTAGATAAAACAAATCCACAAAAACCACTTTTAACAAATACCCAAGATAAAACCACAACTAATAAAGAAGATTCAAAGTCTGAATCTGAACCCAAAGAGGGATTGGCACGGGATGTTAGAGATAATGTGGAAAATAGCTCAAGCGCTAACCCTCCTAAGTATAAAATGAGAGAGCCTTCTTTTGCACCCTCAGATGATAATCAAGATCTTGATAATAATGTAAGTACAATATCAGAAGAAGATTCTGATCAACAAGAAACAACTTCTAATGTAGGACCAAGACCAGGAGGTATAATTGGGAATAATCGTGATCAAAGTGATTCAAGCGATGATGCAGTACAATCTGATAACTCAAGGGCTTCAGGGTATAAGCCTGGCGTAATTGGTGATCAAATAAATAATTATCAAAATCCAGACCCTGCCCAACCTGGATCAACTCTAAGCGGATCAAACAGAGATAGATATGCTTCCAGCGCCCCATCTCAGTCGTCAAATGTAGGAATGAAGTTTGAAACAACTACAACTACTCAAAATGTATCACTAACAATCGAGACTAAACAGTTCAATCCTAGAAGAAACCCCGTGAGGTCACAAGCAAGAAACGAAGCAAGGGCTAAAAAAGGGATCAATCCTGTAAAAATAGGATTAATTGCTCTTGCCGCAAGTATTGGATTAAATAGTAATGTTAATCCTGTACAAGCTAGCTCAGGAATCTTTGACACACCAAAATCAGAGGTTAACAAACCTGCTAAAGAAGGACAATATTTTGAAGATCAAACTTCAAAACAATCAAACGATGGTGGTTTAGATCAATTCGGTGTAGATGAAATTGGGTATAATAAAGATGGGGATTTATCCCAAGAAGTAAATAAAGGATCCAAACCAAAGTCAGATCAACAAAAAGATTCTAATTCAAGAAACCAATCGGGATCAGGTTCAGCAGGCCAAGGAAATGAAACAAAAAATGACACAACCTCATCATCACCCTCAAAATCACCCGCTTCTACTGCTCCTACTTCTACTGGACCAATTCCAAGCTTACCGACTTCTGAAGGACAAGGAGAATATGAAGACGGAAGACTCAAAGTACCATTAATGGAGAAGACAGGGTTTGAATCAACGGATGCATCAGGCAAATCTAAATCACAAAAACTAGATAACCAATCACCACCCAATCAACCTATTCCTAACATCCCACCAAGAACTCCTTCTGCTCCAGTACCACAGGTTGCTAAAATGGATGGAAAAGGAAAGAAGAAAATTGATCCTCAAAAACTGATGGCTGCAATTTTTGGACCATGGATAAGTCAAGGTGTAATAACTGGTCTAATAATATTTGCACTTTTAGCTGGATTGATTGGAGGTCTTGTACTTGGAACTTCCAAGATCCTTGCAACTTTCTGCACCTCAACTGAATTCGTAAGAGGATTACCTGGAATTAAAGATTCAGCTCCAGGTCAATTTGCAAGTAAACTCTGTGAAACTCTAAAAGCATTAACCGGCATCGGCTGTGGATCTCTTGATTCTGCTTCTGCAACTGGTATAGGCTGTGTTGGAAAGATTCTGGATGGTGCCGGCGATACTATCAACTTGTCAGGACCAAATGGAACCACCCCGGTCAAAAAAGCCTGTGTTCAAGAAATTATTACCGCGGGTAAAAAAGCAGGAGTAAAAGAATTTACAATTAGATTTGCCATATCAATACACCCAATCGAGTCTGTTGGAGATTGTTTTAAAGCTGTAAATCCATATGGCTGTCTGGGTCTTGCACAATTCTGCCCTGGATCTTATGAATCAGCTATTGTGGGCGCTGGTGTGACTTCAACAGCTGACTTCTTAGCTAATCCAGATAAACAAATGAAAGCAATTGATACGTTCTTGGACGAGAAAAGATCATTTTTTGGAGGATTACCAGCTTGTGTAGAAGACCACTTCAAAGGTAAATCTGAACAATACAAATTATCATATCTATGGCTTACAGGGGGATGCCCTGGAACGGTAGATGCTAATGGATTTAATAATGACAAATACGGATCAATTGCAGATGAAAACTTCAAGGCAACTGACTGTGCAGAGTTTAAGGCAAAAATAGTTAGCAAAGATCAAACTAATTACTGGAGTGTAATAAATAGTATTTCTAATCTCAAGTTAACTCCTGTTGCTAATGCGCAAGATAATACAGCTAAAGTAGCTGACAAAGCATTGCAAGATAAAGTAATTGATTTGATAAATTCAGGAAAAATAAATCTTGAACTGTCACCTAAAGAAGCCTTTATAGCAGATATAAGGGGTACAGATTACCCTAATCCATACGGTAACAGACCAAACGGACCTCTTCATTACAATACAGCTCAAATGTTGATATTACTTGCAGAAAAATTTCCTGGATGGTATATGACATCCCTCGGAAATATGACTCACTCCAACTCAGGAGGTTACCATAACAAGACCCCTATCCAAGCTATAGATATAGGTTCACTCAGAGCACCTTACGCCTCTACACAAGATGACAGTACTGAACTTATGAACAAAGCCTTGCAAGTTCTATATGATTCTAAAATAGTTAAGAATATTGGACTACCTCCTTCAGATCTATCTAGATTAGATCCTAAACTAGTTGAAGGGCTTCAGGCATTCACTGACGGTCCTGGTCAAATACATGTTTCAATTCTTGCAAGTGGAGTATTAGGATCTGCAATTGGTGATGGAACAACATCAGATTGTCAATTTGATACTGCTCAAGTAGCTAATGTTCAAGATAAACAAGATATAACCAAGAGACTGAATCAAAAATCACTTACAGATACAGAGTGGAATACACTCCAAAAGCAATTTGGAAGGATTTTTACTGCAGATGAATTAGTTAGAATAGGTGATGACGCAACATTCGGAGCAGCTCCTACAAAAGTCTTATTCGAGAACCAAGCAGCCTCTGATAGAATATACAATCTCGCCAAAGAAGCAGGCTACAAACAAAGAATTGCCGCTTCAACAGGTGCGCTTGTGGGTACTGGTGAACAGCGAATGACCTCAACAGCCAAGAAAGCCTTAGAACAATTAGCAATAGCAGCCAAAAAAGATGGATATAGTATAGAACTCAAATCAGGATTTAGAAATTCAGATGAGCAAAAAGAAATATTTGAGACAAGACTACAAGAATTATGCAACCAAAAAATCGGAGCAGACTGTTCTGTTGCAGATTTGGCAGCTGGTAAGCATGATGATTTGATCAAGACAAGGTTGACCAAGTCGTCGGTTCCTGGTTATTCTAAACATCATACTGGACTTGCTGCTGATGTTGGAGAACCAAGTCAAACAGATTTGGAATCAATTAAAACAACAGAATTATACAAATGGATGGTTGATGATAATTATTTCAACCTAAAAAGATTTGGTTTTATTCCATCTTATCCTGATGGAGGTAACAACATGGGACCATTTCCAGAACCATGGGAAATACTTTATGTAGGACCAACTTCATTACAAAATAACTTAGTAGAAAACTAAAATATAACAATAACATTAATATTTACAACAATATGCCAAGTACTAATACAGCTAGCCCAACAAGTAAACCTTCTACCACTTCAAACACAGGTGGTACTGCTGTATCAGTCAACACTTCGCAATCAAATATTAGTAATAATTACAGCCCTTCAAACCTTAACTCAACATCATCACAATCAGTTAATAGCGCATCAAATAACATTACTCCATTTAGCCGAGCTGGCTCTGGAGATAACCTTAGCAAGTCTTCACCCCAACCTTTGAGCCAAAGTGCAAGTAATAATATAGTACCAATTAGCCGAGACAATAACAGAACTGCTTTAAAATCATTATCTGGATCAGATGTACAAGATCTAGTTAGAGAAAAAGTAAAACCTCTTGATATTTCCAAAATGCCGGTTACTAATTCGCTTGCAAAAGACAACCCTGCTTATCAGGACTACATTAAAAAACTAGAAGATGCTTATAAGAATTCACCAAGTCTTGATAGTGGTGATGGCGGCGGAGCTCCGCCCAGACCTCCCATTTATAGAGGATATGGTGGTACAGATGGAAATAACAATAACGACGGATTCAAAAAGTTTTATTCAATGGCTTCACTAATCAGTAGTGCTTGGGCATTATTAATCAATTTGTTAATTTTTATTATAGCTTTATCACTCATTCTAGCACTAGTTGTAGGCGGTGGATTATTCTTCGTTGATTTGATGTGTTCTGCAGCTGATGCTGCACCTGGTTGGGTAAAACCAGATAATATAGAACAATTTTGTAATTATTATAAACAACTTAAAGGTGGTTGTCTTGATGTCCCACAGTCAACAGATTCAACAAAACCTGGAACAGACACCACAGGACTTGCTAATTTAAGCTGTATTGGTGAAGGTCTTCAAAAAGATAACAATCCCACTGTATTTCTTTACGGCTTAAGCGGTCAGACTCAGGCAAAAAAAGATGTAATCAGAGAAATAATTGCGGCAGGTACAAAAGCAGGAGTAAGTGCAGATATTATCAAATTAACGATTGCAATGTATCCGATAATAACTCCAAATAATGCTTGGAAAGAGACAGCCAATAGTGGTTGTTACGGAATCCTTCAGTTATGCGATAATAATTCCACTTCATTAAACAACCAAATGTTTAGAGAGTCGATTATAGGGTTGGATTTTAAAGATGTTTCTAGTTATCAATCAAACCCAGAGCTTCAAATGAAATCTATAAAAAATGTAATTGAAAAAAGAGAAACTGATTTTAGAAGCGCTTCTAAATGTATTGAAACTGCTGTACTTAACAAATCAAACCAATGGAGAAAAGCTTATCTATTCAACAAGTTTGAATGCGATGGTGATTCAATCTTTTTAGGAACAACCAAAACAGAATTTGCTAACCGAGTAGAAAAGAACTTTAATGCTATGGATTGTAAGCAGTTTAGAGATTACTATAATTCAGTTAAAAACACTGCAAGTAATTATCAATATCAGCAAAGCGCTTATGTTGAAAATCCAAAAATTCAACTAAATTACAAAGAATTAGTAAATAACTGGAAGAATGGTCTGGCTGTTATTTCAGAAGCTCAATTTGCGAATATTAGAAAAGAAGAGTGCGAACAAGCAAAGAAGTATAAATCCAAACTCGAAGAAGCTTCAAAAAAATACTCAAATAGATTGTTGCCTTTAAGCCCATCTTTACTTGCTGGTTTATTTGGAAGAGAGTCAAACTTTGCAACGCGTTACGGCGGATGTGCAGGATGGGGCGATGCTGGAAATGGTCATGGTATAGCCCAAGCTGATCCTAGCGCCGGCAACGATTTACCTGGTCCCAATACCGCACCAGGATTTAAAATAAGTGTTAGAATTAACAAAGGCGCAGATAGTCAAGAACCAAAAATTAATAAAGATTACCCGCAACAAGAAAAATATGTATGGTCTGACTGTAATGAAGGTATTATGTACGGAGCCGGCCATTTGGTTGAAATGCAACACTATGCACACAATATTATAATTGGTAAATTAAAAGCTGCAAACATGGATATAAGCGTAGATGATAATGGATTTAAGGACCAAGCAACCAAGAAAGCATATATTCAAGCTGTGTTAATATCTAACAACAGAGGTCAAGGAGGTTTAAATACTGACGCCTGCGCTTTTGATTCAGCTATTAAGTTATTTAGAGAAGGTTGCACTGCAGCTGGACCAAGTGGAAAAGGTGATTATGCTACAGATATATTTAAAAGAGGTTTGGACTTTGCTAAATGTATGGGATTTGATGCTACTGAATCTGCTCTTTTTTCAGCAGATAGTAAATCTTCTGGTAGTGGTGTAAATACTAATTGTGCAGAAGGTTCATCATCAACTTCAAATGCAGGAGATGGAGATTTCCCATTAATTACAAAAGCTGGATCAAATGTAGTAATAAGGTTTACCGCAGGTTGGCCGCAATACCCTGGAGGAGGTGCTCATAATGGAACTGACTGGGGGCCTGAGCCTAACCTTGCTAGCACATCTAAGGTCATGTCCATATCTGATGGTGAAGTTGTATCTGACTTTGCAACAAGTTCAAGATCTTGTACTGGCGGTTGTAGTCAAAGCGAGACAGAGGTAAAAATGCAAAGAGCTGTAAGAATAAAAGCACCTGATGGTAGAACATATGGTTATGTCCACCTTGATTTATCACCTGCTCTTGCTCTGAAGAAAAAAGGTGATAAAGTTAAAAAAGGTGATATAATTGGTCAACTTGATCAGTCTAATGTATTTACACATTTACACTTCTCAGTGTTTGTAAATAATGTAGATGTTCAACCTCTTGATCACCTTAAAGGTCTGCCAACAGGATTTGCTCCTAACCCTGCTCTTGGTATCAAGGAAAACAATGTACCCAAAGCATTGCATGAAAAACTACCATAGAAAAACTTAAAATAAAAACTGATTCATAAACCTATTTTTACTTATTTGCCAAAAATAGACTTTAGAGTCAGTTTTTCTTTATATATGGATTATGCTAAACGTAAATCAGGTTTTAGAATAAAAACTTCTTTTTGGAAGGACTATTATTTAATTCCAGTTATATTAACGATTTGTACTATTGGTATAATTACAGCAGGTTCGGCGATTCAAACTAGAACTTTTAATGACAATCAGAGTTTTGGAGAAGAGTTTATTAAACAGATACTAAGCGGATTTTTGCTTGGAACTATACTAGCATATTCTATCTATGCATTGGGTATTGAAAAAATTCTTAAATTTAAAAGAGTGTTGTTGGTATTATCTCTTATAACCCTACTATATTTAGCATTGCCTTCAATAATATCTTTAGTATTAAAAGTTGATATATTTACTTCAGCTAGCTACTTCCAATCATTCCCTATTCGTCCAGTTATAAGGAATCAAGCTGTAAGATGGTTATCAATTGGTCCTTTACAATTTCAACCAGTAGAATTAGTTAAGCTCACACTTCTTATATATCTAGCCAATTACTTTAAGGATATTCAAAATACAGAATTCAATTGGCAGTACTATAAAAGACCTTTATATGTATTTTTTATAAGTGCATTGTTTATTCTAATCCAGCCTGATCTTGGTTCAGTTGTAATCATTACTTTAATGTTAGCGACTGCACTATTCTTGCTTAAGATTTCTGTTAAACAGAGTTTAATAATATTATCTATTCTTGCATTGTTTTCTGGTTTTGCGATTATGATTACTCCTTATAGAAGAGAAAGAGTTTTAGGGTGGTTATCAAATACAAAAATTCAAAATATCGATGCTGATTATCTCCAGATACAAAGAGTACAAGAAGGAGTAGCAAGAGGCGGATTATGGGGAGTTGGATATACCAAAGGTACAATCAAGTCCTCAATCCCAGAGGTATCTTCTGATGCAATTTTAGCTGTACTCGGGGAGGAATTTGGATTTTTTATGATACTTATACTAATTTTACTCTATGCATTTATATTTTATTATTGTATTCAGAAATCATATTTAGTCGATAATTATAGTAAAAAAATAATCCTAATTGGAATTGGATCATGGATATTCTACCAAGCTATGTGGAACATTGGAGGGGTAGTAGGATTAATTCCACTCAAAGGCCTACCACTACCCTTTATATCCGAAGGAGGTACATCGGTCGCGGTATCACTTCTTGGTGTTGGTTTAATACTTGCTTGTCTAAAAACTGAAAAAACCTCAAGTCGTAAATCGTTTTTTAAACAATCTTAGACTAGACACCTCTAAACCTCTATTGCAAAATAGTTAAATAACATCTATCATCTAAATATGGAAAAGAAACTAAAGCCTAAAGTCAAAAAAGGCTTTAAAATGAATCTTAGAACAAAAAACTGCGTAGTGTGTGATAGGCCTTTTCAGTTTAGAAAAAAATGGGAGGACTGTTGGGATGATGTTAAATATTGTTCTACAAAATGCCGTAGTATGAAGTCAACAATTAAACCCAAAAGTTAAAATTAATAATTATCACTTACACCTTTAAAATATGCCTTTAAAATATGCCATTAAAAAAAGTTAAATTTACCGATGAGCAGATTGCTCAAATATTAGAACTTGGACAAGTCGCTTTAGCAAAAGCTCACAAATCAAACGAAGCTATAATTGGTGATATTTTAAGGCAAGGTGAGGAAAATGCATTTGTATATCTTCAACGATACAAAAAAAATCAAAAGCTCAATATCTTAGAACAAAACTCCTTATACACTATTCTTCATAATTTAAAAGAAGAATTAATGCTTCCAACGCTTCCTGTAAGAATTGAGTGTTATGATATAAGTCATATCAGTGGTAAGTATGTGTATGGATCTTGTGTTAATTTTTATGAAGGACGGCCTGACAAAAAGTATTATAAATTATTTAAGTGCCCAAGTAAAAACAATGATTTTGAGAATCACGCTGAAGTATTAAAGAGAAGATTAGCTCATATGAACGAAGAAGGATGGCCTAACCCTGACTTAATTATAGTAGATGGTGGTAAAGGTCAATTGTCTTCTGATTTTAAAGTCTTGTACGAATCTGGTTTTAAAATCCCTATAGTTGCAATTGCAAAAAAAGACGAAGAGATATTTACTCTACAACATTTTCAAGGGTTTCGCGGCGATGGTGCTCAAGGTGGTATAATACTTTCTGCACAAGCTGGATTTTTGACTCAAAGAATTAGAGATGAGGCACATAGATTTGCGATAACCAATAATCGCAAAGCAAGGATTAAAACAATTTCCAAAACCTCTTTTGACGAAATCAAAGGAATAGGACCAATCACAATAAACAAATTACTTCGTACTTATGGCTCAAAAAACGAGATAATAAAAAACCTTCAAGCCAACCCTACACTAATGGTAAAGCTTATCGGTCAAAAAAACTTTGATTTAATAAAAGAACATTTTAATTTGTAAAATGTTCTTTTATTTGAGCGCTTTAAAAACCGTTTTTCTAAATAAGTATAAACGACTTTTGTTTGCTTTTTTTAAAATTCCATATTAAAGTTATTATTGTTATTTACAAAACTTATTTCCATGAAATTTATTCTACCAAACCCATTTAACTTAAGTGTCTATGGACTTGATAATGGTCAAGCGTACAAAGACATTCTCAACCTTCAAGGAGCCAACCCAAATGCTTCAGAATTCTTACCATCCAATCAAATAAATGATAATTGTACTATCTTAGAACCTATACCAGTTGATTTAAGCGGTGTGGATATTTCAAACCCTCTAGATCACGTTAAAGGTGCCAAAAGAATGCAAGAAAACGTCATAAAAGAATTAAAGAAATCTATAAATGATTTTAAAAATTCACAAATTTTTGTGATTGGTGGTGATCATACTATATCTATTGGAACAGGCGCGTATCTATCAACACAAGTAGATATGTCCAAAGTTGGATTGTTGTGGATAGATGCACATGGAGACTTTAATACACCTCAAAGCTCACCATCAAAATCTCTAACAGGCTACCCTTGTGCAATCAATAATGGAATTGGTGAGCAACAACTGCTTGAAGTTTACAAGAACAATCACATTTCAAAAATTGTACAAGTCGGTATTAGAGATATTGATGAACTTGAATCACAAAATCTAAAAGAAAGAGGGGTAATAACTTATTCTAATATCGATGTAGTGCATTATGGTCTTAAGTATATAATAGAAAAAACTCAAGATCACTTTGATGATTGTGATTTTATTTGGCTTTCAATTGATATTGATTCACTCGATCCTATCTACTGTGACAACGGAAGGACAGATGTTCCAGTTGTGGGTGGATTAACCCCGAGAGAACTTATCTATATAACTGATATTATACATAGAACAGGCAAACTTAAAGTCACAGAGCTTGTACAAATCAATAACTCTTCTAATAACTCTAATCTCACTTACCTTGCAAATAGACTAATTGAATTGGCGTTTGGACTTGGTAAATTCAGAACAAATAATTAATTGCATCAATAATTAACTCCCACTTTTTTTTAAGTGGGAGTATTTATTGGGAAAACTGCTAGATTAAGTTAATAAAAGCATGCCTGTCCCAAAACTTAGTCGAAATTTCAAGCTCTTGCTCATCTTGAAAATTTGAATTTGGAAAAGTTGGAGTTTTGATTCCATTAAAACAAGTCACAAGTTTTGGCGTTTCAAACATATCTTTTTTTCGGATGTTAATAACAACATCTCTTGTTGGAATAAACTGAGTCCGATCGATGATATTTACTTCAAATGCATCGGTACCGCTGCCGCGTTTTCCTTTATAGATTGAATTTATTTCACTTGTTGTCATCTTATCATGACTAGTCAATGAACAATATCCATCCATAAAATCAGGAATAAGGGCAAGTAGGCTCTCTTCTTCACCTTCTGCTTTTGCAGTAAATTCTAAATCTGTTCCTTCTTGTTTTTGAGGGTTATAGCAAAATTCTTGCATGTAAGAAATTAGCTTTAACTTAACATCATAGAATAAAGTAACAGGGGTCAAAACTGCATCAGGTTTGTTGTGAAACTTAGATCCAAGCGTCTGCATTAACTCAGTAATTTTTTTAGGAGTTGCTTTGGTTTTTTGATATTGGCGGGTTACAGTACACCATTCAAAGAAATCTTTATCTAAAATGGTTTGATAATAGAACTCAGGAATGTAATCAAAATGCCTGATGATATGCAATTGGTTATCAAGAGTACATTCAAGCTCCATAACATCCTTAGTACTAAGCAATCTTTTAAAGCCGGCCATATATTACCTTAATTCAGTACAAAAAGTTTTATATATTAATTATATATGTTAGTCAACTTATAATATAACTTTATTACTTTCAAATGATTAAAAAAACAGATTAGAAAACTGTATTTTTAAAAAAGTTATCAACCCTCTTTAACTCTTCATCTGTTGGAAAATTCTCACCTTTGTTATAGAATATTCTTACAACACCATCTCTAAATTTATTAGAACCAGAGTTATAACTTATTGTATTGAATCTTGATGAGGTAGCACATTTAGAAATTACGCTTTTATCTTTTGGAGTGATAGATAATTGTTTTTGAAGTTCAATATAACTATTGTAGTATTTATCAAACTCTGATGCTTCTTTATTTATATAATTAGAATTTTTTATAAAATGAAATCCTGTTTGTTGTCCTGAAACTTCGTACATTCTTTCTCTGGTCCAGACATCATTTATTTTTACAAGCTCTTCATCGCTAAAACAAGTATAATTTACTCCGTAACTAGGTATGCTATTAGAAATTGCAAAAACTACATTTATATTATCTGACTTGAATACTATATTTGCATTAAATGAACTATCTTTATCTTTCAAAATACTCTCCTTTACCTCCCATTGTTTATCAGTGGAATCAGTTATATTTAGCGTCGGTAAAATAGAGGTTGTATATTTATCTTCTTTACCAAGTCCTCCAAAAAGTTTCTTTGCGATTGTCCCCTCTTTATACTCTTCTATCGTTCCATTATTATCTTCTGCACCCTTAATCTGTTTCTCGCGTGGTCTAAAAACAAACAACAACACTCCTAATATAGCAATTAGAACCAATACAATTAATGCTGTTAATTGTTTACTTTTTAGGATTTTTCTAATCATATTTTATATACTTGTAAGTTTATTTAAGTAGTGCATATTGTCAATTCAATAAATATTTAATTTGCACAAAATGATTTTATTTTACATAATTGACAAAAATAAATAAAATTAAGAATAGTAAACCATAATTATGTACAGATTTTTTGCATTTATTGGTAAGATTATAATTCCAGTTCTGGTTGTAGTTTTATCAATAATAACAGTACTTCCTGAGTCAGGGTTGCACATTGATCAATTAAGAAAAGATGGAGTCTATCCTAAGATTGCCAAAGAAATAAAGAAAAACATTTTTTTGTTAGATGATAAAATGTTGTTAAAAATCGGATTCGTATTACCTGCAAACAAAGATATTATAATACAAAATCCCGCTTTTACAAAATCTTATTCCGATCTAGTGGAGTCTTCAAAAATTGAAACTACGATCAAAGATTCTATAGAACAACAATTTATAACTCTTGATTCTAATATTAAGACCACATCAACTAATTTTGATCAAAATACAAACGAAGGTAAAGCAGGTTTTTACGCTAATAAATTATATACAAATAGATTATATATTATTCTTGGAATATTTGTTTTATTGTTTTTGATTTTAATTTTAGGTTTATTTAAGTCAAAAAAATCATTTTGGAGACTATCAAAATTCTATTCTGGTTTATCATATAATATTTTAGGACTAAGCTTTTTAACCTTTATTGGTTTGGCTGGTTTAGGGTTTGTAGGTACTGGAACTAGAAAACTTTTAACAGATTACGCTGGAATAAAAAATTACAGTGTAGATCTTTTGGATATTGTAAACATGTCTTGGGCTAAGTTTATATTCACTTTACTTGTTCCAGCATTAGTAACGTTAGCTGTGACTTTTGGACTGGCATTATTCTTCGCTTTAATCTCAGTTTTCCAAAGAGACAATAAAGAAGCTAAAATCGTAAAATCAAAGATGGA
This sequence comes from bacterium, assembly GCA_043764135.1. Taxonomy (GTDB): domain Bacteria; phylum Patescibacteriota; class JACMRA01; order JACMRA01; family JACMRA01; genus JAYUKV01. The sequence goes on from JAYUKV010000154.1 coordinate 14,526, forward strand.
ATCTAAGGAATCTAATATTACTAAAGATCCACAATCAATTGAAACAGTAAAACTTGAAGAAGTTACAACAACGCCAACACAAGTAACTCAAGAAAGTAAAAACAATATAAAACCTACGAATAGTCAGAACAATAGCTTTAAACCAGTTACTTCTAATCCTTTCCCTATTGAAGAATCAAGGCCTAGAGAAGAACTTGATCCGTTTTTGGATAGATTAAGCAATACACTTAATGATACAACAACCAATGTTGCTTCTAATGTAGAAACCAACGCACAAAAAATTGTATTACCAAACGAAAAAAAATAAACCCCAAAAGGGTTATTTTTTTGGTGCCGTAGGAGGGGCTCGAACCCTCACACCATTGCTGATAAGGGATTTTGAGTCCCTCGTGTCTACCATTTCACCACCACGGCTTCCATATGCAAATAGTTGTTTAAGCAAACAGTTATTATTAATTTTTTTGGTGCAGTTAAGAGGACTTGAACCTCCACACAGCAAGCTGCTCTACCACCTCAAGGTAGCGTGTCTACCATTTCACCATAACTGCAATTTAATATTATTTAATTCCCGTAAGGGAATTGATTGGTGCGCGAGGAGGGACTCGAACCCTCACACCCGAAAGCACTAGCTCCTAAGGCTAGCGTGTCTACCATTTCACCACCCGCGCTAACTGATAACATGTCTATTTATCTTATATCAATAGTTAGTATATTTACATTTTTTGTCAAGACTGTACAAGACAATTAAATTAAGAATATAATAAATTAATTTCACGAACATTATTGTTTAGGATTTAAACCAATGATAAAACCACCGGGCAATGCATTCGACAATTTACCACTTGAGCTTTACGAAGTTTGTACTCCAGTTCAAATTGAAAATTCAAAACTTTATTACATTCTTACAGTGCTTCAAGGACCTGTAAAGTGTGATTTTACTTTTGAGAATAAAGTTAGTGTTGATCTTATATCAAATTTTTTAAATAGAGTTTCATCCAAACCATGGGTAACTTTAAACGAAAAACTTAAATGTTATACTTTGATTAATCCAATCAAGTTAGATATAGCCACATCTCTACAAGATCTAGCAAATTACCAAGAAGTAAGAAACAAGCTGATTGAAATATTTTAAAAAAGCCTGACCAGGCTTTATTTTCTTAATTCATCTTCAATCTCCCACACTATTTCTTTAAAAACTGGATTTCTCTCTAAAAAGGCACCAAATTTTTCTTTTTTTAAATCATTTTTAATATATTCAATATATGAAGAGTTAACAAATGATCCAGTCTCAACATACTCAGCAAATGATGTTAATAGCTTCATATCTTGTTTTAGCAGATAATCTGCCAATCTCTGTCTAGCAGTAGTGATTTTAGTCGCGTATGACTTAATTGCTCCTACTTTGGATTGATTAATTCCAAGTTGAGAGGTTTTAGTGTCACGGTTTTGGCTGCCCACACCTCCAGAGAGATTTATATTCTTATTCTGATTCATAGTATAAGTTTAACTTGCTTTTTAAACTTTATCAATTTAATCATTAAATACGAACTTACAAGAAATTTTAACATTTAATTGTATGTTTAGGCCTTTTAGAAAATAAAAGAATAACCCTTTCGGGTTATCATATTAAAACTTAGAATATCTTTCGTAGTCGGCAATCGATGTTTCAGCGTCAAGATTTCTTACAATCTCAAGAGATGTTGAAACAATGATGAACAAGATTGTACCTTGAATTACATTGAAAATTGTTGTCTGAGACATGAATAAAGCAGGAATCAGATATGGCGATATGGCTATCAATGCTGTAAATAATGATCCTGGCAAAATAACTCTGGCAGTCTTAGACTCCAAGAATTCTTCTGTCAATTTACCAGGATTTACACCAGGAATATAAGCACCTGTCTTTTGTAAATCTTTTGCAATTCTTTCTGATGAGTTTTGAACAACTAATGTAAAGAAGTAATTGAAGAAGATAATTAAGAAGAAGAAGAATAAGTAATAAGCAAGTATTCCATTAAATCTTAAACCACCTTCAGGTAGGAAACCTGGGTTAAAATTAAAACCTGGAGTCTTGATTCTATTACCAAACAATGTTAATCCTGTATCAAGTTCATTTTTAAAATCTGAATTTTTAAATGTAGATAAGTTAAAAGCGAACAACTCTTGACCATCAGTTGTATTGATATTTTTCGCAGATGTCAATTGTTTTGCATCAGCTGAGATAAATGTGTTCAAGTAGTTCCACTTTGGCGCACTTTGTGCAGCGGTGTATTGTTCTATTTGGAATGGAGTCGCACTTTGTGTTGCCTCAGTTGTTGAAGCTTGGAAGTCTTTTATCTCTTTACCATAACATCTTGCTTGTAGCTCCTCAGTTTTATTAAATCTATTATTAGATTGATTTAAATTATCTTGAGACATAAAACATCTCAAGTCTGCAGTAGTATTCTTTAACCCATCTATATTAGAGAAAGCAGTTAAGTTATTAAGTACAACTGGAGTTGCAATAAATGCTACAGCAATGATAATACCCATTAATCCTGCACCTGTAATTCTGATCGGTAGAGAAGAAGAAACTGAACCTGTCATTCTAGAAGCACCTTCTGTATGTCCTCTTCTTGCATATAATATAGTGATCTTTTTGATAGCTTCGTTAACAAATATTACAGCAAATAATGAAAATATTGATACAAAAACCATTAATAAGAATTCTCTGAATACTTGATGTGTAGAAGATCTAAAGAATACATCTAGGAAAAAATTCCAAGCATTGTTAAGTGCGTTATTCTTAAAGTCAATAGCTGTTAATCCATCTTTAAATCTAGTCCAAGCTGAACCAAAACCTTCAAATGCTTGACCGTAATAAATAGGTAATGAGCTTAATGATGAAATAAGTACAAGCAAAGAAGCACCATTAGCAATTTTAGTTTCTGAGATAATTTCAGAAATCCACATTAAGAACAATGTTCCAGCTGCAAGACAAGATGATAAGAAAATCAAATAAGCAATTGAAGTAGGATTATAAGTAAAGTTCTGTAATGCAGGTACTGATTCAAATGGATTTTTACCATTAGTGATAGATCCAGAAACTACATTCATTAAAATTACAAATCCGTTCACAAATGCAAGAATCAAAGCAAGTAATCTTGTGTATTGATTCATCTTCATTTGAGCGGCTGTTCCACCTTCTTCTTGAAGCTTAGTTAATGATGGTACAATTACAGTTAATAATTGAATTACAATTGATGCTGTAATATAGGGACCAATTCCTAACATACCTACTGATACAGATCCATAGCCTGCCCCAAGTACAGTATTAAGAAAGTTTGAGATTTCATCTCCTCCTCTGTTATTAGCTAATTGAATAAAGTCTTTAATGTTAACAAAAGGCAACGGAATATAAAGAACAAGTCTACAAGCAATTGCAAGCGCTAGCACTAACAATACTTTTCCTCTTAGTTCTTTATCCGTAAATAAAATAAATAATCGACGAAACATATTTGATTGAATAATAATTACACTATATTATATTTTCTTTACCTATTTTGTCAAAAATAAAATTCAATAAAAACTCTTTTACATTCAAAATTAAAATCTTAAACCCATCAATTTCAATCTCACTTGAATTATCATCTTGGGTAATTATATATCCTTTTTTTAATTTAAAATATTTCATAGAGCTGATCAAACCTCTAATTTCCCGCTGATAAGTTTGGTCATCAGCAATAGATTTGGTAACTTGAATAACAGTTTCAACCTTTCCAGATACAAGTGAGTTTTTAAGTACAAAATCACACACATAATCATTTGAATCTTTGTAAAAAAATATTTCCAAATTTGGAATCCTCAATAAGTATTGAAAAACTAAAGCTTCGAGCAAAACTCCGGTATTTTCAGATTGTCTATACCTCACAGTATTGTATATTCCATTATCTATTATATAAAATTTTTTTTCAACTAAGTGTGATTTTCTGAAAGATTCTGTATATTTTGAAATTGATCTTCCCAAATATATATTTTGTATTGAATCATATAGAGTATAGATATAATTTTTTTCAAACTTAAAACCAATAGATTTTGCATTATTACTAATTTTATTTAAAGATATTGTATTGGTATTATTCTGGATAATTTCCTGACAAAAATACTTTAATAATTCAATATTAAGAATTTTGTATCTTTCTTGTAAGTCCTTTTGAATAAGCGTATTATAGTATGACTGCAACAAGTTAATTTTTTCAAGGGTGTTGTTGTTAAGAACAACAGATGGATAACCTCCAAATTCTATATATTCATTATAATACTTTAATAACAAGCCCTGATTGTTAACAAAATTATTAAAATCAATATTTTTAAATTTTAAAAACTCTTCAAAAGAAAGTGTAAATATATCCAAATTAATACTCCTACCTCTCAATGATGTGGCTATGTCAGATGTTAGAAACTTAGAATTTGAACCTGTTAAATATATATTTTTTGACACAGAATCATGAATTCTTCTTACAAACTTTTCCCAATTATCTATATTTTGGATCTCGTCTAAGAAAAAATAACAATCACTTAAAGAGATGTCTGGCTTTAACTCTTGATATGCAATAAGTAAACTATTTAAATCGGTTATATCAGCCTGTAACAATCTTTCATCTTCAAAGTTTATATAAATTATATTTTCTTTTGGGATACCTTTAGAAAATAATTCTTTAATCTTTATATACATTAAGTAGGTTTTACCACTTCTTCTTGGTCCAATAATTGTAATTATCTCCCTTTGAATATCTGGAACTATTAAGTCTCTTGCTTTGACTTCAGGTAATGTAGAAGATTGAAATTGTAGTATTAATTCTTTAAAAACATATTTAAAATTAATCATATAAAGAAAGTTTATTCTTATTCTTTCTTTCTGTCAAAGAAAGAATACCGACTTTAAAATTAAGATCAAATATTATATCTCTTTGATTATTCATATAGAATTATAGTTTAAAAATAAAAAACCCTTTCGGGAATTTCTATTTCTTACCAATTGAAGAATCTTCTTTTACTTTGAAGACGTGTTTTGCTTTCTTATCAATTGAGATATCTATAGCCATATATTGTCTTCCTATATATGTCATAAACTCTTTGTCATTGATAATTGACTCAGCCCATTCTACAAAGATTATAAAATCTGTTTTAACAAATTGCTCTGTTAATTCATCTTTTGTTTGCTCTGTAAGATGTCCTTCGAAACGATCAAGATCGTAATGCATCAAACCTTGGAAGTTTTTAGCTTTTATATTACTTGTTTCTGGGAATAGATAGATATTACAAGTAGTATAAGTTGGAGAAGTTACCTCTTCTGGATCTCCACTTAATAACTTGAACACTTCTTTAATCAATGTAGTTTTACCTACACCTCTATCTCCAGTTAATAAGAAAACTGCATTAACATTATTAACAATTCTAGAATAAATCATCTTGGCTGTTTCTTCTAGTGAAATAGCTTTGTTGATATTTACTGAGATTACTGGAACATAATCTTTAGTTAATTCTTTAGATGAATACTTGTTAGGCTTAACTCCTTCAATGAAGTCGATTAACTTATACGATTCTTCGTGTTCTCTGATCTTTTTAAGTGCTGCATCTTCGATTTGTCTTACACGCTCTCTTGTTACTTTGAATACATCTCCAATTTCTTCGAGTGTATGAGTAACATTAGTACCATCTAATCCAAATCTAAGTAGTATTACTTTCTTCTCTCTTGGTTCTAAGATATCATCGATGATAGACATTATGTGGTCCCTAAGAATTCTGTTTGAAGCAGTATCTATAGGCATTGGTGTTTTATCATCTTCTAACATTTCTACTACTTGAGTATCAGAATCTTCTGAAAAACCAATATTAGTATCAATTGAAACAGTATCTTGGCTTATTCTGTTGAAGTAGTAAATAGTATCAGTATCAACATCTAACTTCTCAGCTAATTCATCTACTGTTGGTTCTCTACCTAGTAAAGATTCAAGCTCTCTTTTTTCCTTCTTAAATCTGTTTAGCTTTTCTTCAACGTGAACAGGAAGTCTTACTGGTCTTGACTGATCAGCCAAAGCTCTTCTAATCGATTGATCAATCCAATAAGAGGCATAAGTAGAGAATTTATAACCCTTTCTCCAATCAAACTTCTCAACAGCTCTAAATAGACCCATATTACCTTCTTGAATTAAATCTAGAAAGGCAAGATTACGACCCATGTACTTCTTTGCATTATGCACAACTAACTTTAAGTTGGCATGAGTAAGCTCTCTTTTTGCAGATTGATCGCCTTGTTCAATTCTTCTAGCTAGATCAATTTCTTGATCTTTAGTTAAAACTGGGTATCTTGAAACGTCTCTAATATAGTTTTGGATTACATCATCGTTTAAAGTTTGTCCATGAATATCACCGGCATAACCACCTTTTAATAATTCTTCATACTCTGCTTCTCTTTTTGTTAATGAATCTTGATTTGCTTCTAGCGATGACCACAAATCATCTAATGTAGAATCAAAAGTTAAAGGAGCACCAGAATCTTCGCATAAATCGATAATATCTTCTAAAAGATTGATGTCTTTTTCTGGAAATGGAAATATTTCTAATAGTTCATCTTCTGAGACAAAGTTTCTAGTAACACCATTTGCAATCATCTTTACAATTTGCAATTGGAATTCTGGAGATTGAGCTTGAAAATCTGGATATAGAGCTCCCTCCGAGTCGATGAATTTTTTTAATGTTCTACTTTTTGTTTTTGAGGTACGTTTTTTAGTTACCTTTTTCATTTTAATTTTTACACCATCTTCAGTAACTCTGTATCTGTAATTACCTAATTCAGAAACTGACAAATCATTTAATGCTCTTTCTCTATTTTTTTCTGAAGTTGAGACTAAGTTTAGTCCAATAATTCCTTTACGAGTTACTAGTTCTTTGCTTTCTTTTTTTGTAGTACCTGCTTCTTTAGCGGACTTCTTTTTTTCTTCAAGTTCCTCTTGGGATTTTTTTGACTTGAAAATTCTTGTAATTTTTGGAACCCGTACACGAGTTGTCTTTGCAGAACCTATTGTTAATCGTTTTCGATTAGCTGACGAACGTCGTGCTTTGTCGTCGCTATCTATTTGATTATTGCTATTATCCAGTGAATCAGCTATTGTTGTTTTCGCCATATTTTTGTGCTTGACTTTTTTGATAAATCTCTATAAATTGTTATCTAAATTAATACCATTGTCAAATATTAAAAAAATATACCTATGAAATCAAATAATTTTTCAGAAAAAATGAAGGATCCAATCTTCAAAAAGCATTTTACTTATTCCATGATTTACCTTTTAATATCACTGTTTATAGTCACAGTTGGTGTTGTTTCGGCTAATGATTTAACTAACCCAGCACTAGAGATTTCTCAGAAAGATAAAAGAATAAAAGATGCAGCTGATAGTGCAAAAAAAGCAGCTCAAGAATCAAAAACAAAAGTTGAAGAACTTATCAAAACTGTAAAGCCAGATCTTAAAATTGAAACTTTAACGGAAGGAACTGGTGAAGTTGTTGAAATGGGTGACTCATTAAAAGTAAATTACAGAGGAACAAACACTAAAGGTGTAGAATTTGACTCTTCATACAAAGAAGGAAGAACACCGTTTGATCTTGATAATATCGGAGGATCATCAGTTATCGCAGGTTGGAATGCAGGGTTAATTGGAATGAAAGCAGGTGGAAAATACAAGTTATTTATCCCATCTAAGCACGCATATGGCGATCAAGCTAGAGGAGACGCAATACCTGCTAATGAAGATTTAACTTTTGAGATAGAAGTCTTAGCAGTAGACAAAACCAAAAATACTTACAAGAATTAGGAGATAATTATGAAGATAACTAGTAGAGAATTAAGACAAAAGTTTTTGGATTTCTACAAGAGTAAAGGGCATGCAATATTGCCCTCTGCTTCTTTAGTACCCAAAGAAGACCCAACTGTACTTTACAATACAGCAGGAATGCAACCTATAATCCCATATTTGTTAGGTCAAAAGCACCCTCAAGGCGTAAGACTAGCAAACTCTCAAAAATGTATTCGTACCGATGATATTGAAGAAATAGGAGATAATAGACATTTATCTTTTTTTGAAATGTTGGGATCTTGGTCATTGGGAGAGTATTTTAAGGAAGATTCTATAACTTGGGGATTTGAATTCTTAACCTCTAAAGAATGGTTAGGACTTGACCCTGAGAGGTTATACATGACTGTCTATAAAGGTAATTTAGAATCAGGAGTAGAGCCAGACTATGAGGCTATTGAAATCTGGAAAAAGTGTTTTGCAACTCTTGATATTGAAGCTAATATAGGTGTTGAATATGACTTCAAGAACAAAATTGGAGATAAATATATTTACAAAATCACTCAGAAATCAGGAAAAGATAACTGGTGGGGATTGCCTTATAAAGGACCTTGTGGACCTTGTTCTGAAATATATTATCTTTTGGACAAACATGATACAGATTTTCAAGAATCTATTCTTCCTAACTTAAATGTAGATGAGGTTGAACAATGGCTAGATGATAATGTAGTAGAAATATGGAATCATGTATTTATGCAATTTATTGGCGAAAGAAACTCTAACAAAGAACCTATAAATCTAGAACCATTAACCAATAAAAACATTGATACAGGTATGGGATTTGAGAGAACTTTAGCAGCTTTAAATGGATATGATAATGTCTATCAAACAGATGCAATGAGTCCAATTGTTGACGTAGTAAATAAATACTCTAGAGTAGAATAAATTTCTAAATTTAAGAAAATAGTTAATATAGTGTATTATCAAATGTTGACCAATATAACTAAGTGTGTTAAATGAGTTAAGGTACTTTTGTACTACATTTATAGGAGTCTAATCATGGCACTTTTTGGTTTATTCGCTACCCCTACCTTAACTGTTGAATCTGTATCCGACATTATCAAACAAGTTTTATCTGGATCTCAAAAGCTTCAAAAGCTTACAAATATCCAAAATAAAAACCCAGATATTTTAAGATGAGCATTTGAACAATTATCTGATGTTGACATTCAAGTTATTTTGAAGCTAGCTCAGAAAGAAGAAAAAACTGAATTAATTTTTGTTGCCTCAT
>JAYUKV010000155.1:0-6334 GCA_043764135.1 bacterium
AATTTAATTTTATTTATTAGGATATTAAAGAAATTAATCATGCTATCATTTTAAATCAATAGTAAAATTTAAAATTGCACTTTGGATTTGAACTTAAGATTAATAATTTGACTTACTGCCATTAATATGGTATTAAGTTTATACCATTATAAAAGGAAAATACCTATGGCTTACTATGGAATTGGTTCAATTATTGGCGATATTATCGGCTCTCATCGTGAAAGAAACAACGAAAAGTACACAAACTTTGAATGGTTGATTCCTGAGTGTAGGATGACCGACGATAGTATTCTGACTATTGCAACTATGGATGCAATAATCAGTAATCCATCTGATCCACAATATTCCGATAAGTATCGTGAATATTTCCGACTATATCCTGATGCTGGATTTGGAAAAAAATTCAAAGCTTGGGGATTTTCGGATTCAGATGAAATTATTGACAGTTGTGGTAACGGTAGTGCTATGAGGGTTTCACCAATTGGATTGGTTTACCCTACGTTAGAATCTACATTATATCATGCTCACAAAAGTGCAAAAATCACGCATTCTCACCCAGAAGGATTAAAGGGTGCAAAAGCCATTGCTGGAGCCGTTTATTTGGCTAGTATGGAGAATTCCAAAGAAGCCATCAAAAATTGGATCACTACCGAGATAGGTTATGATCTAAATTTCACCATTGATGGAATCCGTGACAGTTATGAACGAAATGTAACTTGTCAGGGAAGTGTTCCACAAGCAATTGTTGCTTTTTTGGATGCTGATGATTTTGAATCTACGATTCGGTTGGCTATTTCTCTAGGTGGTGATAGTGATACAATTGCAGCAATGGCTGGTGGTATTGCAGAGGTTTTCTATGGAATTCCAGAATCTGTATTTAATACGATTTTGCCAATTATAGATGCTAATTCGAATGTAGTTTTAAGTGAAGTAATTCGAAAGTTTGATAACATTTATGGTTAATTGATTAACCAATATGAACATAATTTTTTCATAAATATGTAAAACCTATGTTCAAATATCTTAAATTTTCACAATTTATGTGAAAGAAATAACCAAGCATTAGCTTGGTTAATTTTATTTTCAAACAATCTTATCTAGAATTTGTTTTATTTTTGGGTCGAGGGTTGCGCAGTATTTAAGAAATCCGTCTGCTTCTCTAGGATTGGTTTGGCCTACAATCTGAGAAACTAATTTGTGAACCAATTCATTAGCTGATGAAAAAGTGCTTTCATTTGCTAAAATTTCAGCTTCCAATAATAAGTGATCATCATTTGGCGTAGTTAATCTATCTATACAAACAGTCATAAAAAAACCGGAATCCAAAACATTTGAATTTAGATAGTGTTTACGTAATTTTTGTACAGTAAATAGTGGGGGTAGTAGAAAGTCAATCAATTCTAAATTCCCATGATCTACATGAATTGTTTCTTCACTCCTCAGCTTATCTTTACCAGATCTGATCCATGACTTTTTTGTAAGTTCTATCTTACCATTGTCATATCTTCTCAAGCGAGTAAAATCAAAGCCTTTTACTTGAGAGCGGGTGATTTGTAGAAATGAATCATGAATCAAAGCATTATGATCAAGATTAAATCCTAGAGAAGTTAGTTTTACAGTTACTTTTTTTAAATCAGTTTTGGGGATTTGAACTTTGAACTCAACTTCGATAGTTTTGGTAAAGTCCATAATTCTTATTAGCGAAGGAACATCTAAATGTCTCTCATTTTAATGTTTTAGTCAATGAAATTTTATTCAAATTCAAATTTTGTTTATTTTAAAAAGCCGTATTTTGCGCTTATTGCTTCTACTTCTGATTTTTTCCCATAGATTGCTACACCTAAAATTCCAATTTGAGAAAGTGATTTTTTTGAATGTTCAAGTTCGACCTCCTCATCATTTTTTGCATTCCTCATTTCTTCTGTAAATACTGAATAGGTTACTCCAAGTCTTTTTGCTTCTAACATAAAGTTAAAAAGTTTATCTTTATCGTCAGTAGAAAAATTAATAATTGCATGCTGAATATTCATTGGTATTGAAAAATTATCCTTTGAAGTAGATTCGTTTTGATGAATTAATTGAGTTCCTAGTCTAGCTGCAAGTGATGCTGCTAAATGGGAGGATGCGTTTAACTTGGACCATGTAGGTATTTCAGGTGTGTCTAAAATTACAGAGTGTGTCACCATTGTTCTTTTCTTGCCTTGCTCTTCAATTTTTCTAACATAAGGGAAAGTAGAACACTCTCTAATATGTTTTCCAAGTAAGAATGATATAAATCGTTCTGATGTTCCAAATCCAGATAGTGGAGGCATTCCCAGTTCCATAGTTTGGACATATTCTTGATCCATAAATTGAGCTTCTTCATTTCCAGCATCTCTAGCTTTTTGTTGGTCTTCAAACCTAGACAACTGATCAATTGGATCATTTAACTCTGAAAAAGCTTTTCCAAGTTCTGCTCTTCCCGCTACAATTTGCCATCTTTGAGTAAGGTGTGGTTGAAGTGGATCTTTTTTAGCTAAAGGTTCTAATTCTACAGGTGGAAGAATTAAGAAGAATGGGTTTGTAGTATTTAGTCTTGATTTCTTCCATAATTTATCAAGAAGTGTTGCCATACCATCTTCAACTTTTACATCATTAATATCATTAACATTACATATCTCAACTAACTCTTTAGCTGTTTTATTTTCTGTATCAATCTTACCATTTGAAAAATGTCTAACAGCTTCGAAATAAGGGATTTTTGGCCAACCTCCCTCTAATTGCCAACCATGCTTATCAGCTTCTTCTTGTGTGCACCATTCTCCCCAATCTACTGTTGATCCATAATAATCCTCTTGAGTTAATTTACCTAACACTTCTAATACCACTCGTTGGTATACTCTTTTTACAAACTTAGCTGCCCAATCATAATCTGTATATGCACAGTACCATTCTATAAAAGTAAATTCTTGTAAGTGTTGTGGCGATGAAGATTCGTTTCTAAAAATCCTACCAATTTCATAAACTCTTTCAAAACCACCAGCAATCAATTTCTTCAAAGGAAGTTCCAAAGAAATTCTCAAAAACATTTCTTGATCTAATTCGTTATAGAATGTTTTAAAAGGTTTTGCTTCAGCACCACCTGGTGTATGTTCAAAGATTGGATTTTCAACAGACAAAAATCCTTCTTTTTCCATTTCTTCCCTCCATATCCCCCAGTATTTAGCTTTTATTCTAACCACATCTCGAACTGACAGACCATCATCATCAATTGTATTCATTTTATAATCAACAACTCTATTTGTATATCTTTCTTCAAGATTATCATAATCCAGCTCATCAGGTAGAGGTCTTAAAGACTTTGTTAATATATTTAATTCTTTAACCATCATAGACGGTTGGCCTCTTTGAGATAACTCCAGCATTCCTTTGACTTGAATATAGTCACCTTCATCAATGGTGATTTTAATTTCTTCGAAAGTTAAAGAATTAGTACTGTTTTCTTCTGGTAGCTCATCATGTTTGAGTATTAATTGAAAACCTTGAGGGTTAGACTCATCCTCTAATACAAAGAAAGCGATTTTACCACTCATTCTAATCGTTTTAACTCTACCAGCTAAAGTAGTTTCATTTGTTGGAAGTTGCCCATCAAAAAATGGTTTTATTTCTGCAATTTTAAAATCTCTTTGTGAGTGAACTGCATATGGGTTCTTACCAATAGATATGAGTTTGTCTAATTTTTCAATTCTTATTTTTCTTTGATATTCAACTGATGAAGTTGAGATATTATTTACTTGTGACATAGTTAGATAATGAATTTTAATTAATTTTTGGTCAAAACAAGTTTTGTGACAGTTGAATAAATTGTTTTAAATGTAATATGAAATTATAAACATTTAGCTGAAATACGAGTTTATTTCAATATCTTTAATGAACTAATTTGATTTTGTTGTAATTATAATTTACTTAAGAGTAAGATAATAAATATTAGATATAAAGTTTAAACCTTTTTGATTATAGGTTTGTAATCCATAACATAAAAAGATACTTTATATATACTTAATTAAAATTGACAGTTAAGGAGTGACTATATATAATCTGAGTCAATGTCAATCATAGCTAATCTAGCTAATCTTAAAAAGTTTAGCCTAAATCACTGGGTTTTTGCTTTCTTTATTCTACTTTATGTCTTAAATGTGACTCAATTAATCTTTATATATAAAAATACTGTAATCTTGGAAAGATTAGTTCAAGAGGAGTTCTCAAGAGTTGATACTAATATTATTCAACAACAATTAGAGAGTCAGGATAATATTGATGTTTTCCTCAAAAACAGACTTTATCAAAAAACCGATGAGATTGTACTTGATACATCATTGGTTGAAAATAAGCTTCAGACTCCAGTCAAAAATCAATATGTAAATTATTTTAACAAAGAGAGCATACCTAATTGGATGATCTGGTATAAATGCTATTTTGGAGAATATAAAAATACAAAACAATGTTTTTAAATCACAATTTATAAAATGAAATTAATCACAATTTTAGGTCCTACCTCATCTGGCAAAACAGATCTATCAATAAAACTTGCTCATCATTTAATTAAAAACGGTCAAAAAGTAGCAATCTTGAGTTGTGATTCAAGGCAGGTCTACAAAGACCTTAATTTATTGTCTGGTAAAGCACCAGGAACATGGAGTCAATCACAATTAATCAATAATTCACAATCATATATTGTCGAAGAGATAGAACATTTCTTAATTGATTTTGTTGAGCTAACTAAAGTGTATAGCTTAAATGACTACATTCATGACTATATTTCAATAGTCGAATTGTTAAATAAAAAAGTAGATTATGTTTTGTTAGTTGGTGGAACTGGGCTTTTTGCAAGGGCTGTTACAGAAGAATATCAACTCCCTAATATGAGAGAAGAATCAGTGGCATCTCTATCATTATCCGAACTTCAATCAAAATTAAATAAGGACGATTTTAATAATTCAGATTGGAATAATCCTATTCGTTTACACAATAGGTTAAAAACAGAAAAAGTTAATAATAAGTCAATTGCATATCCTATTTTTGAGGATAAAATAAAATTCATTCTAAAGCCTAACAATAAATATTTAGAATCCAAAGTAAGATCTAGAATAATCTCAAGAATAGAGCAGGGCATGTTAATTGAATTACAAGATCTAATTGCAAGCTATGGTAAAACTAGAATCGACTCATTAGGATTGGAGTGTAGATACGGAATTCAACATTTAGAAGGATTATTAACCCAGCAGGAGTTCATAGACACCCTTACTGTCAAGACAATGCAATATATAAAACGCCAAAATACATGGAACAATAAAGAGCCTAATTCTATTGTTATAACTTCACTTGAAGATATCTTAACTAAGCTTCATTCATAACTTCAAATTTTCTTGAATGATCTGTAATTCCATTTACTAGTCCACAATTAGTTATTTTTTTTGTTCAGATAATTTATAGATTACAGTTGGTGGGGTACCAAATTTGATTATTAAATCCATTCCAATTAATTCTTTTAAGTGTCTATGCAGAACTTGTTTTGAAATGCTTAAATATCTCATGATTTCTACAGCTTTTGAATTAGGGTTCTTTGCAAGGTAGTTAATGATTTTAGTTTTAGTTTCTGATATTTTTTTCATAATGGAATTATTAGCTATTTACTATTGACTATTTACTGTCAATAGTAAATAGCAGATTATCTATAATTTAAGCAAAATATCTTGAATATTTACTTTGTTTTCAGCAATCTTTTTGCTAAAATCAGTATCGTTAGGATAGATAAGATAAATTCTATTTTTAAAATTAAAATCAAAGTTCAAGTCATTTTTATTAGCGTAAACTTCAAATAAATGATCGATAAATTGATCAATAGTAAAACTTTTATTCTTCTTAAGTATCAAGAACCAAATAACAAGACCAATTATATCAATATTGTCATTAAGTATATTTGCGTAATATCCATAATGAAAAAGCAATATTTTATTAATTTCAATTTCTTGAATTTTTGAAATTATTTCAAGCTCTATTAATTCTAGCTTTATTTTTGTAAATCGATCATAGAATAATTTAACTTTGTCAGTATTTATCGAATATTTTATAGTATTCAATTCACTAATGATATTTTTAATTTTTTCATTTTCAAAATTTCCATAGGAATAGAATCTGTGAAATATGTACTGACAAAAAATATAATTATTTTTTGAAAATAAATTATCAATATTATCATTTATAAAATCATCTATATTCTTTTCAGTATTTATAGCTAACTCATAGCTCAACTGTACATATTTATCAAACAATGATCTAAGTTTTTTTGAATGTT
>JAYUKV010000156.1:0-23416 GCA_043764135.1 bacterium
TAATCAGAGTAGAGATCTAAAGTTGGTTTATCCAAAATCATGAACTATTATTGGGAGGTTTTGGTTTGTTGTAAAGTTGGTTGCGAAAGGTGAGTTAATGAATTACAATATTACAGCTTTGAATTTTCCTGTTTTATGATCCACTTCTATAGATTCTACTTCATTAACTGAGTAATTTACTGAAGTCATTTGTTTCTCTTTTAATATTTTATCAAGCTCTTTTGTTAGTTCTCTTATAGCTAATTCTTTATCACAGATAGGATTGAGGATTATGTTGAAGTCAAAATTTTTATCAGATTTTCGAACTAATTGAAATTTTTCCATACCTGTTGCTTGGATAAATGTAATTGTTAAACCGCTGACAAAATCCGAATCACCAGAATCATTGATAAAAAAAGGATTTGTTTCAACCCTGCCTACTATATTACTAATAGTAGTAAATGGGCTAATCTGTTGGTCCTCTTCTACTGGTTGTAGGTTGTCAGATAACTTAAATCTTATTAATGGAAGTGTGTAATTAAACAGATTAGTACAATATATTACTTTATCACCAAATTCGGTATATACATAATCATCCATTAGGATCATTCTATCACTATCTACCCCCACCCCAAGAAATAGCATTTCTGAACAAGCATAAACATTAACTAATTTAGCATTTGGAAATGCTTTTTTTATTAGCTCTTTATCTTGTTCGAGGCTTGGTTCACCACCTGTTTGAATAATTACTGGGTTGATTTTTAGAAGACCTTTTAATTGTGCATCAGTAAGCCTTCCAATCAAAAAAGCATAACCACCCAAATTAGTAGGTTGGAATTTATTAAGTTTAGTGATTATAGAATTAATCGCTTCATCAACATTTATCATTAATGTGTCTGTATATATTCCTGGCAATCTTTTGGAGAGAGCTGCAAAAGTACATCCTGCATAGTGATCATCGGTTTTGGCCAGGTATGCAAATTTTTGAAAATACATAGTTCCAGATGCTCTGTTAGAAGCTGCTGTAATTGGTATCATTTCAAAATCATTATATACATAAATACCTACCTCACCACTGGACCCTGAAGTTCGTATAATATTGTATTTACCTTTATACTTCTCCTCATAATCCTTTGATTGATGAAGGAAAGCTTCAACTTCATTTTTTGTAATTATTGGATCGGTTACTATAGAATCAAAATTTTCTAGAACTGTTTTTTTGTCCATAATTGGAAAATCTAGAGGCGTACAATTGTTAATATCAATAGAATTTTTGATTATAATATTTTTGTAATAGTTGGAATTGTGGTAACAGTATTTAACTAAATTTCTGAATTTTGATAATTGAAGTTGTTGCATTTGAGCTTTACTAAGCTTGGAGTTTTTCTTAGCATACAAGACTTCTTTAATGGCTTGGAATAAGAACATGTAACACAAATTGACATTTAAGCTCTATTAAGTCAAAGTTTGATAATGAATCAAGATAAAAACAGAGAGCCTACTATTGCTTTAATTGGATTGCCTAACGCAGGTAAGTCCGCATTGATGAATAGAATTATTGGCGACAAAAAAGCAATTGTCGCAGATGAAGCTCACACAACACGAGATGTCAACGTAGGTCAAGATATCTGGGAGGGTTATAAACTCAATCTAATTGACACGGGTGGATTAGTTCCAAAAGCAGAAGATAAAATTCAAAAACTAGTCCAAATAAAATCTTGGTCAGCTATTGCACAAGCCGATATACTTGTTTGGCTAATAGATAGAAAAACAAACCCAGATGTATTCGCTCTTGAAATGCTCCAAAAGATTTGGAAACTTAACAAACCTCTGATCATTGCAATCTCAAAAGTAGATAATCCAAGGCATGAAAAAGAAATAAGTGAATATGCCCAATTAGGAGGATCAGGATTCGTTAACGTTAGTGCAAACTCAGGTTATGGTATGAACGAGCTAATGGATCAGATTGTTGAAGAAGTTGAAAAACTTGGATTTATCAGACCAGAATTCGAGATTGAACAGCACAATGATAAACCTCGTGGTAAAAGATCAGTAATGAAAGAGGTCCTTAAAAAAGGAGATTACTATATCACTAGAAACGTAGATAAAGAAGGAAATAATCTTTACAAACTAAATGCAAATGATGAGATGAGCGATGAAGAGATTGAAGGAGAGGTTGACGAGGCAGAGATGGAAGAAGAGATGAAGATAGATTACAAACCAAAGGTGTTACTACTCGGTAAACCTAACGTAGGTAAGTCTTCACTGCTAAACTCATTATTCAATGAAGAAAAACAAATAGTATCAGAAATAGCAGGTACTACATTATCTGTTAATGATTATGACTATGAAGCAGAAAATGGTAATACTTATACTTTTATAGATAGTACAGGTATTCGTAAAAAAGGTTCTAGAACATTCGGAGCAGAAACCTTTGCTACATATAGAACTATTGAAACTGCTTATAGTTGTGATGCAATCCTATTTATTATGGATGCAAGTCAGCCAATCTCACACCAAGACATGGTAATTGGAGGTATTTGTAAAGAAGCTCATAAAGGACTAGTAATCTTAGCAAATAAAGCCGATCTATTGGATGCAGAACAAAAAAAGGCATGGCAAGTTGAACTATTTAAGAAATTCGAATTTTTAAAATCTGAAGATGTAATTTTTATTTCAGCTACTAAGAAGACTAATCTTAGATTAATCTTTGAAAGATTAGATGACGTATTAAATAGAAGATCAATTACAATCTCAGCTAACGAACTACGAAAGCTATTTAACTATTTGATGAAGCAACGTAAACCGCCCAAGCTTCCAACCAAGAGAAGAGCAATATGCTACGACTTAGTTCAAACCAAGAATAACCCACCTTCTTTCGAATTCTTAGTGAAAGATAAAGGAACAATTCACTGGTCTTATTCAAGATTCTTAGAAAACATTATTAGAAAACAGTTTAAACTCAACAACACAGGTGTGAAAGTAAAAATCACCGAAATAATAAATAAAAATGTTGAGAAGTAAATAGCTATTGAACTTTTTTGGTTTTAAATATCTTATTAGTAATTACTATAAGTAATACTCAATTCACTACTTAATACATTAAAAAAATTCACCTTATAGGTGATTTTTTCTATGTGTGATTGATAGTAGAAAGCTTTATGTTTATTTATCTATTTGAGTTAATATAACTTACAAATGATCCTATCTGTAAAAATAAAAAGAAACCAAAGAGAAATAACATCAAATATGCAAAATACTTATCTATATTTTTATTCTTATAATAAAAAATAAAATGAATTATGATGATTAAAGGTAAAATAAATATTTGGAAACTTTCAATAAGCCAACCATTCTCTCTTTTAAGTATAAAGTTATCATCCTTGATTAATCCTACAGTTAATCCTAGAGCGATTAATAAGAATACTGTTAAAAAATAAAAATATTTTTTTGTAAAAATTGAATTTATAAATTTCATATTATTTATTTTAAAAAAATCTTATTTGGTCTCTAAGCATTTCTGTATTAAAGCTAAATACTCCACATGCAGTGAGTCTACTATGACCAATAATTGCCTTCATATTACCCCATCCGTATCTTCTTATACTAATCCCATTAGACCATTTTACGGCACATTCTGTTGCAATACTCCAACCATCAACTTCTGATATTCTAGGATTCTCTAGGTAAAATGAAAAATCACAAGGCATTGCTCCATTTTTTTCATATTCATCTGTTGCTGTTCTACCTACCCAATTAGCTTTATAACCATAATATGTTTTGTATTTGTAAGTTGCCCATTCTGGGAAATTGGTCTCGAAGGAACAATTCTCCCATGAAGCAGCTTGCGCTGAATTGATCTGAATCAATTTTTTACTTTCGATTATTTTATTTAATTTACTGATCATTGAATTATTAACAATAAAGTCTTCTAACATTTCTTTTTGAGCTAATTCAAGATTATAGTTATTCTTTAATTCTCCAAAGCTATCTTTAATATATTTAGAAACAATTTTATTTATTTGTTTATAAGCTTTTTTTTTGTTTGGTTGATAATCCTTTATTATTATCAATCTCATCATTTTGTAGCTTAAATATATCGTAAATTTTAGATTGTTTTATTCTATCGAGATTATTATACATTTCTTTTCTACCTAGCTCATTTTTTTCAAATGTTGAATTTACTGATTTAACATTGATTATTTTAGCATTTGAGTAATCAAATACTTCTTGGTTGTTGAAGATTTCTTCTGTTAACACTATATTCTCTTCTATTGTATTAAACCCTTCTCCTATAATGTTTATACTTGAAAACATAGCGAGAATTGAAATAGTAAAAATTGATAATACAAAGTTAATTTTCTTAATTAGCATGTAATTTTACATTCGATATATATATTGTCAATTTTTGATCAATTTATATTTTTATTTATAATAGTAATCCCTCTTTGAATTGTAATCAGATACATATTCTGGTCTAAAGAAACCATAAATCGTTGTTTCAAAAGGAAAAAAACTATTATTAGCACTTGGATTATCATGGTGCATGTGGTGATAATCTCTAGACATTTTGATTGAAGATTGAAGAGGTCTAATATTTAGTTTAGTTCGTTCTATCCAATGTGTATAGTGTGGGAAATAGAACAAGAAAAGAGCATTCATTATCCCAATAACTAACATTTGAGCTAACCAAAAAGATGTAAATAAAAATATATTATCAATAAATAAAGTTATAATAATAATTATTTGAAGCACTCTCTGAAGAAAATATGAAAAGAACTGTAATAATTTCTTGTTATGTTTAAGAAAATAATAATCATGATAAAAAATCTTAAATGGAATTAATAAAACTGGTCCATATCCACTTATCTTATGATCTGGATCTAATTCTGGTGTTCCTATATGGATATGATGCAGATCATGGGTAAATTTAAAATCTGCAAACGTAATTCCAGTAAACAAACTAGCCATAAATCCATAACAATAATTTATAAATCTGTTTTTGCTAAGCAATCCATGTGAAGCTTGATGCACTGTTGTAAACATATAATGCATGTTAATAAGAATAACTATCCAAAAAAAGATATTTAAATAACCAATTCTATAATTATACACAACAAACCAACTACTTACGAAAGAAAAAAGATTTATACAAAAAAGTACTTTATTAATATTAAACTTGGTCATTACTCAGATAACTTATTACTCCAAAAACTAGTATCAACGCAGATCTGCACATTGTTGCAATCTTTAACTAAATTGATTAATTCTTCTATTTCTGTACTTAAAATAAATTCAGAATCTTGATTGTTCTTAATAATATTTTCGATATTTGTTATTTCAAAATCTTCAACTTCGACATGATTCAACAAATGCCTACCGTACAATGAAAACCTTTTACAACCCTCTTGATTCAATTCGTCTATTAGATCTTGATTGAGAGTTGATAAGAATATTATTACTCCCAATTTAACAACTTTACCCAATGATTGTGTAAAATGTGGATACACATCAACCGGTAAATAGATATTCATATTCCACGCAGGTGGTAAGAAACTAATATTTCCTACTGGAATTGCAGCTATCAATTCATTAGTCGTAACTAAGTAATTTGCATGAACTGTTAGGGGGTAGGAAGTAAGATTGTTAGCTTCTGTAACCGTCACAATCGGCGAAATAGTCATAGGAAGATTGTGTTCTGAAGCATAAATTGGATAAATAAAGTTCACACTCAAAGCCAGACTTGGTTGATTAGTCTCTAATAGAACAGCTTCTAAATTCTTTTGTAAGAAGTTAATTTTGGCTGTTATAATTTCTACATTTTGTTCTAACAAAGAAGGTAGTAGTTTCATATTATGACTTAAATTCTAAACTATTTAAATAATAAGGTCAATCTTGATTTTAATTCCCAGTTGTGTTATAATCGAGTCTATAAATGAACAAAAGCTTTAGAAACCTTATTGAGACTAAGAATTACTTTACAACCAAATACGTAAACAAAGAATCTAACGTCAATCGACTCAATATGTCGACCTGCCCTTATTGTAAGGCGCTTAATTCTATGGGACAAGGAATTAACAACATTACCTTCGTTGAATCAGAAAAAAAACTAGAAAATAATAGAACTTGTGTCAATCAAGAATGTCAAAGAAACTTTGTAGATATATTCGATGTAGTGGAATCTAAAGATGGCTTAAACTTTAATAAATCAAATACATTAAAACTACACGAATTAGATACTGATGATTTTATTCTATTCTTCTCAAAAATTGGTGAAAAAGAAATTTTCTCTAGATTTCACAATCTATATTCTGAGTCCCTAGAAGCACTTAACAATGGTATGGATGAAGCATCAGGAATGTTGTTTAGAAAATCACTTGAAGCTCTTATTATCGACTACATAAGATTCGGTGCAAGAATAAAAGGATCTTCAAAAGATATTAGATATCTAGAGACGCAGGGACTTATGAAATGTGTTGATATGATAGAAGATGTAACACTCAAAGAATTAGCAAAAAGAGCAGTATGGATAGGTAACGATAGTGTACATACAAAGAAAAAATGGAATCACTTCGATTCTGTAGATATGAATAGATTGTTAGGCGCCATTGTATTAAATATACATGCCAAGATAGAATGTCTTATTTATTTAAGGAAGATGAATAAAAGATAAACTTATTAATTTATGTGTTTATAATAAGTCTAATTCTATTATATATTAATATATACAGCATATCGTTATCTCCAAACTGTTCAATAATTAAAATCAAATTACAAAACATTTCTATTGTTAAATTGAAATGCACTTTACAATAATTATAAAATTTAAAATTTTCTTCATAATTTAACTCAAAACTTTCATTGTAATAAATCTCATGTTGAAAACACTTAAGAAATAGATATTCATAATTTGTTATACGATTATCTAATATCTTATTTTTTATAGTTTTTTTAGATTTAATGAAGTCATTTATATCTATATTTTTGTTTTCATTTGATTTGTAATAAATATAAAAACTTAATAACTCATTTAAGTTTTTTTTATTCTGATGATAGAATTTTTTAAAACCAACGGTGTCATAAATGAAATAAGTAATATACCCATAATAAGTATTTAATAAATATTTATTTACTTCTATGAGATTAGTATTAAAAGTAATATTTAATTTATTTGAAATCTTATATTTAATTAATAAGTTATATAATTCCTCTCCAAGTATGTGTGTTAAAATATTACAGAAATTAAAATTACTTGACATGAGTTTATATATATATAATATAAATTTCTTATTGTCCAAAAGACAATACAAATTATACTTTTGAGGTAATCAAAGTGGCTAAGAAATCCGGTAAAGCATTTTCTAAGCATTACAATGGATCAACTGGAACTGATGGGCGTGTTCGCACCTCTGATGGTTACACCCGTAGCGGTGATACATATTTTAAACCCGATGGTAACACTGGTGAATATGTATCTAAACAACATAATCGCAATGGTCGATCTCGTGATCACTTGCATTATTATACCGACAATCAGACAGGTGAGCGGACAGTCAAAAACAAAACAACAGGTCAACGCTATATTTCCGATAGTTTCGCTGAAGCATTCAGGAATTTTATAGGGTGGTAGTTGGTTCGTTTTAAAAACTGAATAATAAAAATTTAACTGCACTTTTAGTGCAGTTTTTTATTTTATCAAATATAAATCATATATTTGAAAGACTGGCACAAAGTAAACAAGTAATTGAATTATTTATTAATTCTGAATTCACCAAACTTGGCAATAATCATTAAATCAAAAATGATTGAATAATACCAATATTTTATATGAAAGTTGCAATTATCCATGACTACTTTAACCAGAACGGTGGAGCAGAAAAAGTAGTAGAAACAATTTTAGAGATCTATCCACAATCCGATGTTTACACAAGTGTCTATATCCCTGAGAATTTTATTGATAATCCAATCACAAATGATAGATATAAGAACAACAGAATATTTACTACATTTATGAATAGGATTTTTGTATCCAATAATCAAGGTAATAAATTCTTAAAATATTCTAAACATCTATATTGGTTATATCCTTTGGCTATGTACACTTTAAAGGTATCAAATTATGATTTGGTAATCGTTAGTTCAACTTACTGTGCCAAAAACACAAGACTTTCAAACAACAAAACATTAATTCATTACTGTCACTCACCTGTTAGATTCTTACATAATCTTATAACCGAAAGGGACCATTCTACCCTACCTTTATGGCAAAAAATAGTTTCTAAAGTTATATTAAATCCACCACTATATCTTATTGATATGTCAGGAGTTAAAAATCTAATAAAAAACAATGCTATTTGGGTTGCAAACTCTCAATTCATACGAAAAACAGTAAATGATGTATATCATGTAGATTCAGAGGTTATTTATCCACCTGTTGAAATTTCTAAATTCTCACAGATTGTTAGAGAAGTGCCAGAAGATGAGTTTTATCTATGCCACGGTAGGATTTCATTTCATAAAAGACTAGATCTTGCAATTAATGCCTGCATTAAGTTAAATAAAAAACTTGTGATATCAGGCAAATCTGCACTTGAAACTGATATGAATAATCTTCAAAAACTTGTTCCTGAGGATAAACAAGATTTGATAATATTCTTAGGCCGAACTACTGATGATAAGTTAAAAGAACTTGTGTCATCTGCAAAAGTTATGATATTTCCTGGTAAGGAAGATGCAGGAATTGCCCCAATTGAAATGATCGCAGGAGGGCTTCCAGTAATTGCTTACAAGAGTGGAGGAGCATTGGAGTATATAGAAGATGGTGTAAATGGGATATTTTTTGATAATCAAGAAGAAGAAGATGTGGTTGATGCAATTAAGAGATTTGAAAATACAAAATTTAATGACTTATCGATTAGAGGATCTATCACCAAATTTTCAAAAGAAAACTTTAAAACACAATTTAAAGAATTGGAAAAATAAAAAAACCCGTTTGGGTATTTTTATTTATAATTTTTATTCTTCGAACTTGTAAGGTAAACAAACAGATTCTGAATAAATGGTATCTAAAATTCTAGACTTGGAATTATTCAAAGCAGAAATATAATCTTCATTAATTGGAGATGTTCCCTTTGACTGAATGTTAAGAATTAGATTAAACAATTCTTGATTATATCTAACAGTACATGCTGGAAGTACAGCTCTAGCTACAGCAGCTTGGTCAAAGAACCTACGATTATTCTCTGTTTCGGATTTTGATTTGTATTGATCTAAGACAACTTTTTTGTTTGCTGAAGGTAATCCTGTCTTGTCTGCAAAGATTTGTTGAGCTTCTTCAGTAGATAGAAAGTAAGTAAAATCATCTAAAATTCTTTTTTTCTCTACATTAAGTGCATTTTTCTTATGAGCGAGTGTTGTAAAGAATCTTGAATGTGAGATGTTATTTCCGTTACTATACTTAGGTATATCTGTGATTTCATAGTCTAATTGAGGGGCTTCTGATTTTATAATATTATTTGCTGAAAAATAGTCTATGTAGTATAAAGTTTTTCCTTGTTTAAAAGCATCAAAATCATTTTGTGTTTGAGTCAGGTATTGTTTAAAATAATTGTAATCCTTAAGTATTTGAATAAAATCTAGGTCCTTTATATCTTTATTCTTTGAATCAAGATAAATTCCCTTTTGGACCATCATAGCGCCTAAAATATCTGTATAATTTTTAACAACATCCTTACCTGCACCAAGAGCTATTAATGATTGACCTTTGGATTTATCAAATGACGACGCTTGTAATTTAAGTGTTTCCCAGTCTTTGGCGTATGTCTTGGCTCCTTGTATATTATTTAATAAATTTTTATTTACATACATTTGCATATTATCAACATGCAAAGGCACACCATATACTTCACCAGAAAAAACATTATTATTTTTTACCGTATCAACGCTTCTTTCCAAATAATCTCCCAATAACTCAGTTTTAAAGTAAGCATTTGGCATGCTGTATTTTTGATAAAATGACATGTTCTTTGAATTTACTGTCATAAGCTCAGGTTGAGAATCAGGATTTGATAAGAATTCTTCTATAAATTGAAGATCTGTTTGCTTACTAATGATAGTAAATCTAACATTTGGGTATTTCTCATTAAACTTAGAAGTTAACAAATTCAAAGCATCAACACTTCCACTCTGCCCTTCCGTTATCCACCAATTTACATCAAACTCTTGTGCTGATCCTTGTAACGGAGCGTTTAACTGTTGTTGGGACCTCCTATCAGTTCCTTGTAATAGGAGTAATAAACCTAGAATTAATAAAAAAACTAAGAATACAGCAAGAAATATTGCAAGTCTTCTATTACCAGCTATCCAATCGAATATCTTATACATATAATATGATAATTGTAATCTTGATTAAAAGTAATGTCAAAACAAAAAAAATCATTTTTGTATAAACTTGTAAAAATTCAAAACTTATCTTAAAATAAAGTTATTAATTAATAACTCTCATGATCTTTGCTGATAAAAAAATTCTAGGATTGGATATAGGTTCAAATTGCCTAAAAATCGTAGAAATAAAACACACTAGTAATAGAAAAGAATTAGTAACCTTTGCCCTTGCCGAGCATGAGGTTGATCTTGATGGGTATTGGGATGCTTCAAAAATTCAAGATCTTGTTAAACTTATTAACGAAGTTAGATCAAAAGCAGGATTCACCTCCCTCAAGACAGTTGTAGCATTACAAGCAAAGCATGTATTTGTAACTTCTATGGATTTTGAACTTGGTTGGAATAAGAGAATGATCCAAGAAGAGATTAACAGACAGTCTAAATTCTTCTTACCCTACCCACCTGATGAAATGCGGTTAAGCTGGAATGTAATCCCTACCAATCAACGAATATCTTCATTAACAGGTAAACAGAGAGTTGTGATCAATGCTCTTCCTAATTTTGTAATTGAAAACATTACAAATCTATTGAATAAATGCAACCTAGAAGGAATCGCGCTAGAAAATCAAACTGTCTCACTAACAAGAGCGTTTCTAAAAAACGATAAAAAAAGCACAATTATAGTAGATTTAGGAAGTGAAAATACTACATATTCAATTATTATTGATGGTGTATTAAGAAACTCTTTTACTTCTTCAATAGGCTTACTTAGACTAGACGAAGCGTTGCAAAACTCACTTGGAATTACTAGAAAGAGCGCTGAGAATTTTAAAAAAGATTTAAGCCTTGTAAATCTTTTTGAATTACCAAAAGAGTTTACTAATCATATCTCATTAATCAAATCAGAACTAAAGAATTTTTACGACCAAAATATAAAAATTGCACAAATCCCAGAACAAGTGATATTAACAGGCGGAGGAGTATTAACTGCAGGCTTGGTTAAGTTATTATCGACTGATTTTCCAATCACCGTTAAAGTGGGAGAAATAACAAAAGACTTCCATATCGACGAACAAAAACAAAAATCATTATCACCCCTTTCTTCATCATTATCATCAGCGATAGGATTGGCATTAAGAGACGATGTTTAGATTTTGTTTTTTTAAGATCAGTTTTATTAAAGCACATTTTGACAATCTTGTAATTGGGAATAAAAGTTTTATAGTTGATTCAGGGAATAATTAAAATGATTGAGAACTATGTAAATGTAGAGTCTAAGGACTGTTACATAATCAGTATTGGTGATATCGGATTTTACAAAAGCATCCCTAATACTTCTAACTCACAATATTTAATTGAAAAAGATGTTCTCAAAGCATCTATTTTTGAAACAAGAGAATCAGCCAATCCGGTCCTTCGAATGTTAAAATCTATTCAATCAATCAAAGAGAGAAATATAAAAGTAAAACTTCAAAAATCAAGAATTTCAATTACTTATCAAGTCGTAGAATAGTTAATTAATAAAAAAAAGCCATTAAGGCTTTAATTTTTATGGTGGGAATGGCGGGACTTGAACCCGCGACCGCAGACTTATAAGATCTGTGCGCTAACCAGCTGTGCCACATTCCCATTGAATTAAGTTAACAAACTATTTTTGTTAAGTATATTGGTATTATTTGTTATTTTTTTAATTCTTGTCAAAATTAGTTACTTCCAATATTATATGTATTATGAACATAATTACAGGATTACAAGCCAATTCTGACCTACATATTGGTAATTTTTTTGGAGCTATCAAACCTATGGTAGATAGCTACGTTAAGTTAACTGATACTGATAAATTCTTTTATTTTGTCCCTAATCTACATAGTTTTACTACCCAGATAGATCATACTACTCTTTATCAAAACTCACTTAATAATATTAAATATTTTCTTGCGGCCGGTATCAATGCGGAGAATAAAAATATTTATATATTTAGACAATCTAGAATAAGTGAACATGCTGAACTGGCATGGGCTTTACAATGTTTTACATATTATGGTGAAGCGTCTAGAATGACACAATTCAAGGATAAATCTCTTAAAAATCAAAACTTTTCTGTTGGACTTTTAACTTACCCTATCTTGATGGCAGCTGATATATTGCTTTATGATTGTGATTATGTGCCTGTTGGTCTGGACCAACAACAACATATAGAGCTTACAAGAGATCTGGCTATTAGAATGAATAATCTGTTTGGAGATTTGTTCCTACCTCCTAAAGAATGGAAAGAGCAAGTTAAATACCAAAACCTCACTAAAGGGCTTAAGATAATGTCACTAACTGATCCAACTAAAAAAATGTCCAAATCAGACAATGATCAAAAAGGATGTGTCTATATTACCGATTCTCCAGAATTAATTACCAAAAAAATAATATCTGCAGAAACAGATTCTATAGGTATCGTTAATTACGATCCAATAACCCAACCAGGCATTTCTAACCTAATAACAATACTAGCATGTGTAAGAGGTGAATCAATTGAGAAAACAGCACTTACAGTTAAAGGAATGGATAAATATGGAGACTTTAAGAAAATTGTTGCTTTAGAACTATCACAATACTTCAGTAATTATCAAATCAATTTGGCCAAAATTTCTAACCAAGATATTGAAACTATCCTAATCGATTCAGAAAAAAAGGTAAAAGAATTCGCTTCAAAAAAGCTTTCATTAGTCTATAATAAACTAGGATTATGATAAAATCTACAAAACTTAAATTTTTTTTTACAATATTATTAATATTTGTATCTACTAACACTTTAGCATTTGATTATAGGTCTTACGAAAGTAAGCTTAAAAAGTATGATTTTTATAACTTCACCAACCCTCCAGAAGTCCAAAAAGAAAAAGACTACTATGGTAACTATATCAAAAATATATATTACACCGCAATAGCCCAAATAAAAGACGAACCATATCAATTTACAAATATTGATAAGTACAGAGTTGTAAAATCCAATTCTAATTTTGAGTTAAAATATTATTTAGGACCTGTCTTAGCAATCCCAGCCAATTCAACAAATTTTTATTGTTTCCAAAATCTACCAATTAGTAAAATTGATAATCGCTTCTATTTCATCCCATTTATAGAAGGTTTAGATAGCCAAAATGCAAGTATAAAAGCTGGGGAATACAGGATTGTTCATAGTAACACAATCTATAAAGATTTTTCTCCCAATTCTGCTGAAAAGAGTTATAAATATTTTGATTTTGTAGACGGTAAACTTTTATCACTCAATCCTTTTGAAGTTCAGAATAAACAATTCACAGTCTGCATCGAGTCGTTTAACAATCAATATCCAACCAATAACAAAGAGACTTTAGAAATAATCTATAAAGTTGAAAATGAAAATGCCAAGGAAGAAGTTACTCAAATGATAAGAAGATCCTACTTCGGAATGGAGACAACCCCAGATCTTAACATCAACAATGAAAATGAAAGAATATTAAATATCAAAAAGACAAATGATAGAACAACAATACAGAGCAAATCAATTTTTGAAAAACTCTTAGATTTCTCATTTGCTTTTCTTCCGCTTATAGTTCTCTCAACTATTCCAGCCTACTTCTTATTCAGATTTATTAAATCAAAATTGAGAGAACAAGAAATAAACAAAAAAATTAATGATATAGAATCATATTCTAATACTCGGTAAAAAGAATTTAACTAAATATTATAAAAATCGCATTATTGCGATTATTATTTCAGCCTCTGATAATCCTATTTTTGGTTTATTAAATCTCTTACTGCAGCTGCAGTTTCAAAATCCATCGCATCTATAGCAATTTGTAATCTACTCTCTAGTTCTGAGGTTGTTAAGTCTAATTTTTCTAACTCTTGCTTCTTTATTTTGGTAAGAAGATCAAAATTATTTTCCAATGAAGCTGCTTTCATCGAAGCTTGTTTTGTTTTACCTTTTTTACCTGATTGAGAAAATCTAGATTCTACAGCAAAATCTTGATTGTCTTCTTTTTTTGCCTTAGTCTCGATTGGTAATATATCTTTTAGCTCTGAAATATCTACTATATTTTCATTTGCTCTTGTAGTGGACTGAGGTATAATTCCATTGTCTGTGTTATACTTAGTTTGTATAATTTTTTTGTACTCATTATCGTCTATTGCTAGTTTCATTGAACGAGTTATACTATCTGCGTACATTATAGCCTGCCCATCTAAATGTCTTGCAGCTCTACCAATAATCTGTATTAAAGAAGTTCCAGATCTTAAAAAACCTTCTTTGTCAGCGTCAAATATACACACCAATGAAACCTCAGGTAAATCTAAACCTTCTCTCAATAAGTTAATACCAATCAATACATCATAGACACCTGATCTAAGATCTTTAAGAATATCAAGCCTTTTGAGTGTATCAACGTCTGAGTGAACATAGGTTGACTTAATTCCTAAGGATTTTAAATAAATATCAAGGTCTTCTGCAAATTTTTTTGTAAGTGTGGTTATCAAGACTCTTTGATTCTTTTTTATTCTTTCTTGAATTCTATTAATAGCATCTTCAACTTGTTTTTCAACAGGGATAATAAGAATCTCAGGATCGATCAATCCAGTTGGACGCACAATTGCTTCTGAAACAAAGACATCTCTTTGAACGTCTTTATCTAATAAATTTTCTTTCATAATAAACACTGACTATTAAACTGTTAATTCTTTTGGTTTTTTAGTTTTTCTAACTTTTGGTGCTGGCTCTGGTTTTTCTATTCCTAATTCAAAACTTCCAGGAGTCGCAGAAACATAAACTAATTGATTCACCCTATCGAAGAACTCGTCTTTTTTTAACGGTCGATTATTAAGTGCAGAAGGTAATCTAAAACCATATTCAACAAGTGTTGATTTACGAGATCTATCACCTACATACATAGCACCTATTTGAGGCAATGTAATATGTGACTCATCTATAAAAGTTATAAAATCATCAGGGAAATAATCTATCAATGTAGAAGGCGCTTCACCATTAAGCCTACCATCAAAATACGAAGAATAATTCTCAATTCCAGAACAGTAACCTAGCGTTTCGAGCATTTCTAGATCTGCCATTGTTCTTTGTTTGAGTCTTTCAGCTGGTAAAAGTAACCCCTCTTCTCTTAGTAGATCGACTCTTTTTATCATGTCTGTTTCAATTGTTCCCATAGCATTTTTAATTTTGTCTCTGGTTGTAACATATTGCTTAGCAGGGAAAATTGTATATTCTTCAAGATCACCAATTATATCATTAGTTACAGGATCGAACATTTGGATTTTCTCAAGTTCATCACCCCAAAATGATAATCTATATGCAAAATCTTCACCACTTGGCATAACTTCCAACATTTGAGCTCTTACTTTAAAGAATCCTCTTTTAAGATGCATTTGGGTTCTATCGTACTGCATATCAACAAGTCTTCTTATTAACTTATCAATTCTATATTCAAATGTTTTTTTGACTGTAATCTTTAGATCATTGTAATCGTCTGGGTTACCAAGACCATATATACATGATACAGAAGCTACAATAATTGTATCTCTTCTTGTTAATAGTGACTGTGTTGAAGCGTTTCTTAACTTTTCTATGTCTTCATTGATTTGAGTTTGTTTCTCAATAAATGTATCTGATTTTGGGATGTATGATTCTGGTTGATAATAATCATAATATGAAACGAAATAGTGTACGGCATTATCAGGAAAAAACCTTGAAAACTCCTCTGCTAATTGGGCAGCTAAAGTCTTGTTATGGGCAAGAATTAAAGCAGGTCTGTTAAGATTCTTTATAATGTTAGCCATTATAAAGGTCTTTCCACAGCCTGTAACACCTTTTATAGTTTGTTCTCTTCTTCCAGATAGAATACTAGCTTGGATTTCATCAATTACTTTTTGCTGATCTCCAGCGGGTGAGTATTTGGAAACTAATACCAATGGTCGTTCTATCTGTGATAATTTGAGTTTATGATTCATTTTATTTTGTCGATTAGTTCTGTTAATTTGTAATCCTTATCTGTAATAGTATTACCAGCATCGTGAGTTGTGGTAGAAATCTCAACCCTTCCCCAAGTCAATGTAATAACTGGATGATGTCCAAGCTCCTCAATTCCTACACTAATTTTATTTACAAAGTCTAATGCTTCTAAATAATTCTTGAAGGTAAAAGTCTTCTTGAGTTGATTATTTTCTTCTATCCACATAGTACAAACACCATAATTAATTTTTTTATTTTAGACAAGTTAATATACATATTCTCTTTCCGAGGTTTATGTTAAGTCTTAACTAACATTATAACATAATATGTTTTTTACTTCAAAATTATTAATTTAATTGATTGGAAATTATGTAAATATTTATTACTGATGTAAAATTAACTAAATATAATTTATAGACTACAAATGATTGACAATTCTAAAACACTGATATATAATTTAATTATAAGAAAGATATGGGATTGCCCATATTTTTTTGATATTAGATTAATTTTTTTATGCAAAACACAGAATTAAAACAAGCAATTGAACTCTTGTGCGCTGAGCGAGGAGTGACTATGGAAGATGTTGTAGCCGCTATTGAAAATGGTGTAGCTAAAGCTTATCGTAAAGATTTTGGTGAGAACCACAAGAACTACGAAGCAGAATATGATATTAACACTAATACTTACAAAATATTCGAAATTATCGAAGTTACTACAGACTTAGATGAAGAAGGTAATGTTAAGAATCCAGGTAAAGAAATCTCATTAATGGCTGCAAGATTGTCTGATCCAAAAGCGTATGATGGACAAGTTATCAAGACTTTAGTTGATGACGAGGACTTATTAATGTCATTTGGACGTGTTGCTTCTGGAATTGCAAAACAATCATTTGAACAATATATAAGATCAATTAGACATGCCAAAGCTTTAAAGGAATTTAGAGAAAAGATCGGAGAGTTGATCAATGTTGAAGTGGATTACTTTAAAAAGAATGGTTACTATGTAAAGATTGGAACAACTACTTCCTTTATTGGAATGGAATCATTAATGCCTAACGATAAATTCCGCCCTGGCCAATTTATTAAGGTTTGTGTTGAAGATATTGTAGAAGATCCAAAACTAGGAAGTAAAATAATCTTAAAGAGAAATTCACCAACTTTTGTTGAAGCTCTATTAAGACAAGAAATTCCTGAAGTTGCAAATGGAACTATCGAAATATTAAAAGTTGTTAGAGATTCAGGACTAAGAACTAAAGTCTTAGTACAAAAAGAAGATCTTGAAGCAAATATTGATCCAGTTGGAACAATCCTAGGTCGTAAGGAAGTTAGAATTCTCAATGTAATGAGAGAATTAAATATTAATCTAACTGAAAGAATTGATATTATCGAATATAATGACGAGCAAGATGAGATGATTAAAGACGCTCTCGAACCAGCAAGATTAACAAAAATCGAAAGAGTTGAAGAATCATACACTACTGAAGAAGGTGATGAAATGAAGAGAATCGTAGTATATTGTTACTGTGAAAAACAAGATGCTGCACTTGCAGTAGGAAGAAGAGGTGTAAATGTTAGACTTGCTTCTGAGTTATTGGATATCAATATTAAAATTCAATCATTAGAACCAAAAACCCCTGAAATCAGGCCTACAAAAGAACCTGTAAAAACGAACAATGTTGAACCAGAAGTTAAAGCTGAAGTAGCAATTGATGAAGTTGATATGGATGACGACCAAGTTAGTGACCAAGTTATCGATGAAACAGATTCAGTAAACACTGCCGAAGAAAAACCAAAGAAAAAGATCACCAAAAAAGAAAAAGCAGAAGACGAGGCTGATCAATAAGAATTAGAAAATACTTTAAAATAAACTGCATAAGCAGTTTATTTTATAAAAAAGATAACTTGAATAAATAAAAAAAGTACCATTGGTACTTTTTTTATTTAATTTTTTTTAATCAACTTTAGCTTCTTTTGCTAAATCATTCTTAACTTCGTTGATAGTTTGCATTGATTGAGCTTCTTCAGCTTCTTTGTTAGCTTTTTCTTCTAAGTCTTTTTGGATTGCTAGAGCTTTTGTGAAGTCTAGAATTGAAAGAGAAAGTTTGTCTTCTTTTGTATCAATAACTACAAATTCTTTTGTTTCGCCAACTTTTAAAATTTCGTGAATTTTAGATGGTGATTCTAAAGGAGTTTCAGATAATTGAGAAATGTGAACGAAACCTTGAATATCATTTGAATTAGATACTATTGCTCCGTAGCTTACAATTTTTTGAACTTTAGCTTCGAACTTATCTCCAGGCTTAACATTCTTAACGAATTCGATCCAAGGGTTAGGAATTGTTTGTTTGATTGATAAGTTAATTCTGTTTTCTTTATCAATTTCAATAATCTTAGCTTTAACTTGAGAACCGATTTGGATTTCTTTCTTGATATCTTCAATCTTTTTCCAAGCTATCTCTGAAATATGTACTAATCCTTCTAATTCTTCATCAAATCTTAAGAATACTCCAAAATCAACCACACCTACGACAGAAGCATTTACAACTTCTCCAACTTTGTATTTAGAAAGTTTTTGAGTTGAAATTTCATCGCTAACAGCTTTTTCAGAGGCAACAAGTGAATCTGCGTCAGGATTAATTGAGATAATTTTAACATTAAATACTTGTCCTACGTATTTCTTCATTTGGTTAAGAAGAGATTTTTCTTCACCAATAACAGTCTTAATAGCGTGCGTTGGAGATAATTGTGAAGCTGGTAAGAAACCATCTACACCATGTATCTTTACTAAGAATCCACCTTTGTTAGCTTCTCTGATTTTTGCTTCTACTGTTTTTTTAGTATCGTATGCATCTGCAATTTCTTTCCAGATTTTATCTTTACCAATAGCTCTAAATGAACATTCGATATAATTTCTTTCGTTATCAAGGTTTATAACTAGAGCTTCAACTTCTTCGCCGACAGCTAATCTTGATAAATATTCTTCATTATATAATTCCTTACCTCTAACGATACCGATACCGATATTTTCAATGTCTAGAAGTAATTCGTTTTTTGCGATGGTGATTATCTTACCAGAGACTTTGTCTCCGACATTTAGGTCTCCTTGAGCTCCTACATGTTTCAATAAGTCACTCATATTAGGTTGTTGAGTTTGTGACATGTATAAACACTAATCTTCAATATCCGTCTTGTCAAGATAACCGTTAATATCGCTGTCTATCTGGGTTAGGTTGTAAGTCATAACGTCCATTGCTTTGGAATATTCGCTTATGATTTCTCTAAATATCTGCTTATCAATAGAATTTTTTAGATTTTGTGATTTAACTCTAAGAGCTGTTTTTTTATCGTAGTAAGTCTGTGGGTATTTATTTAAAAATGTTTTAGAAAGTTTAAACCACACATTGCCGTCTATTTCTCTTTCTATATTTTTTAATTCATCAACTCCTGCTAGTTCAATTTGTTTTTTTCTTGATTGCATTTTATCTAAAAGATTATTGATGCTTGAACGAGTTGTTTCTAACGTCTCATATTGATTTTTGAGTACATGGTAGTTTGTTGAAGAAAGTGTCGTGTTTTCGCTGTGTAAAAAGGTTGGCAGAGATTCATTTCTTTTTTTTCTTACTACTCCAAGTAATAACTCATAAGCTTCTTTGAGCGCAACGAATTCTTCGTGTGACCCAGATTTGTCAGGGTGTTTTGTTTTGGCATGTTTTATATAGGTCAATTTCAATAAAGATTCATCTACAGATTCTAAGGAATTTAGCCCAAACAAGTTTAACGCAAGGTTTATATTCATATGTCAGTCAAAAGGTTATATCATTAACTTAAAATATTTTTACAAATTTGTATAGTAAAATCTTTAAACAAATAATAAATCCGTGAAGTTATCACGGATTTATTATTAATGAATTAAGCTAAATCTTTTTTCATTGTTCTAAGAGCTCTAGTAGAGATCTTGATTCTCTTGTTTCCTATTTTAATTCTTTGTAGGTTAGCTCTAACTTTTGTAAGGGTACCTCTCATAGATTTTGATCTTTTTCTTACTACTCTGTAAGATTTGCCTGTAATGGCACAACTAGCTGGCATATTGATATAAATTAGATTTGATTGATTATAGAATAACATTACTCCAAATTAAGTAATTTTGTCAAGAAATATATTATTGTTTTAAATATATAATATTATGGTTATTACTAACAATTCGATTAATAAGGTAGCAAGTACAGTACTTATACTTCTAGCAATTGTGCTAAGCTTCTTTGTTGGAACAACACAATCAAAACCTGTCAAAATCGATAATACAAAATCTGAAGAAGAGATTAAAAGTTTAAAAGGTGTCATTTCTGAGATAAAAAAAGATAAAACTCATTTCAATGATATTGGTCTATATGTCCCTTCACTTGAAGAAGCCCCAAACTGTATTGATCAATTTCCAATAAAAGTTAAAATGGATAAAGGTGATAATAAATATTACACATCCACTAACAAGGTATACCCAAAAGTAAAGGCTGACCTATGCCTTAAGAATCAATCCATGTTGATTTATTTAACTAATATCAGACCGGGGTAAAATATAGTTCAAATTCTGTTTTTTATTATTTGTTGACTTAATAAGTATACTATGTTAATTATAAAAATAGTCTGTCACTTAGGAGAGTGATCAAATGTTTTTATTTAAGCTAGGCGCAAAAATCCAAATGTTGTTTTATACAACAGTGTTTGGGACCATCGTAATTGCAGGTTTTATACTTTACCAGCAATATAATTCCACTTTTGGGGTTATCAATAACAAAATCGAATCTACTTTTATACAAGGTCAAGACTTTGTTTCATCAATAGCACCTACCAAGGAACAATCATTAGATCTAAATATCCATGATCTAAAATCCAAAGTAGATCTTCAATCAAAACTCTCAGTTGCAAAGTTTACTTCCACAAGTAAAATTACAATCAATCGTATTGGTTCTAGAGATACTTGGATAATTGGAGGTTTGCTCGAAGGTAGAGCTACATTCGATTATACTACCAAGTTTAATGGTGATGTAAAATATGACTTTGATAAATTAGAATTTGTTTTGGAAGGTAGTAGTCTAATAATTATTTTACCTACACCGGAAATATACGCTAGTGATGTAATTGTTAAAGAAATTGGTTACAATGAACCAAAGCCAGACAATAACCTAGCTGATATTGACAGTGAAAGAAACAAAGCCTTACAAGCACTTATCAATGACAGGAATAGGGAGTATTTCTATAGTCAATATTTTACTCAAACTGAGATGAATAAACTATTTGAAATTGCCGCAGCCCAAGGAAAGAAAACAGTAGAATCAAACTTTCAAAAAGCTCTAGATCTTGCTTATCCTGGCAAATTTACAGTTACTGCAAGATTCTCCAATAATCCCCCACTTGGAGTTTCAACTGACAATGGCGTAATTGAATTTGATAAAATTTTAAAAGCCGATGTTTTGGGTCTACAAACATACTTTAAATCTCAAGACCCAAAAATCACTGTTAATGTAAATGTTCAAAATGAATCTTTACCTGATCAATAATAGATCAGTATCACCTCCTTTTTATTAAGGAGGTGAATTTTTTTTGACTAAAAATTAAAATTGTTAAACTCTTAACTAGAAACTGGCGATAAATTCAGCTTTTAAAAACTATAAACAATTGCTTTTAATTGTTTCTAAGACAGTTTCTCCACGATTATACAGGTCAATGTATGTCTAAATCTTTGATTTTTGCTACCACTAATCTCCCTAAGGTTAAAAGACTCTCAGCGATGATTGATTCGCCTAAAATTAAAATATTAACTCTAGGTGATTTTGCAAATATTAACTTAAAAGAGCCTGAAGAAACCGGTGAGACTGAACTTGAAAATGCAATTATTAAATTAGAGTATTACAAGAAACACTTGAAAACTCAATTGCCAATAATTGCACAAGATGACGGTATATATACACCAGAATTACCAGATGATTATAATCCTGGAAAAAACATAAAAGCTATAATATCCAGACATTTAGGAAAGTATAACCACAAAAATACTTTCTTATTCTGGAAAGACATAGCAAGCTCTTACCCAGACTATAGTTGTATAATTGTAAATGCCTTTGCTCTTCATAGTGTACAAACAGTTGTTCATCAATGTAAAATTGAGTGCAAATTCGTCCCTAATCATGTTGTACTATATCAAGATTGTATAAATGGTGATGTACTATCTCCATTTCTAGCTACTAAAATAGATGGTGAGTATAAAGTATTCAAAGATTTTAATGATAATGACTATGTTAAATTAAGTAAAATGTATCATCAACCAATAATAGAGAGCATCAAAGCTATTTAAGATAGCTTTTATTTTATGCTTGATCATTGACATAATTAGATTCATTCTTTAGACATTTAACAATGTTTAATTCCCTAAGTTATTCAAAATTTGCAATAACTATATTAAGTGTTTTTGTATTTGTTCTTAGCTCAAACCTTTTCTTTGCCAAATCAATAGAGAATAATAAACAAATTCACAGATTCGAAGAATTTTCACTTAACACTCAAGGTGTTAAAGTATATATTCCTTATTGGGATGTAAAAAAATTAGAAAATTCCAACACTTTATACCAATCCATTAATACTGAGCTTCAATCAGAAGTTAATATATCAATAGAAGACACATCCGAAACATTAGAGAGCTACTGGTCTAATGTTTATCCAAAAATTAAGGACTTTAATTCATCAACAATTGTTACTGTACAAGATACTGTTTTAGGGGATTTTCCATCCAAATTACTTTATATTAAGGCTAAATCCCCTAATGATTTTAACTCTTGTGTGCATCATGTAGTAAAAGATAAATTCCTCATTCAGTACAGTTATTTATCAAAACTGAATGACTGCCAAGATTCATTTTTTATTGAATTATCAAAAATAGCCCTAACTGAGTTATAAAAAAGAGAGACTACAAGCAGAGCTGTCCCACTAAACACGGGACAGCTTTCTTTGTCCCAAAATACCTAAACAAACCTCTTCTCTGTTGCACAAAGACCGAATGGTCTTTGTG